>JBCCBR010000625.1:0-2175 GCA_039033935.1 Verrucomicrobiota bacterium | reverse complement strand
GAAAATGGCGAATTGGAGCTAAACGGCTCTGGCTACATTTCTACCTCGATGCGGTTCGCTCCCGACGCCGGGGTCGTCATGGTTTTGCAGGAACTCAATGTTTTGCCGACCCTAACGATCGCCGAAAATTTGTTCCTCAGTCGTCTCCCCAGCCGGGGTGGCTTCATTCAGCATCGCAATTTGCGCGAATCGGCGGCAGAGGCACTCGCACGCGTTGGGCTGGAACATCTCGATCCTGATCGCTCGGCCGCGTCTCTTGGGGTGGGGCAGCAACAGCTGGTCGAAATCGCCGGAGCCTTGAGCCAAGACGCCAGGATTCTGATCCTCGACGAGCCATCGGCGGCGCTGACCGGGCCTGAGGTTGAGACGCTTTTTGAAAATATGAAACGGCTCCGGGAGGAAGGGGTCGCAATTATCTACATCAGCCATCGGATGGAGGAGATTGACCAGATCGCCGATCGAGTGACGGTCCTGCGCGACGGTCGACGGGTCGCAACTCATCGAGTCGGTGAGGTTGCCGCGCAGCAACTGATCCGGGAGATGTCCGGTGCTGAACTCGCGGAACGATCCCATCGGGGAGGATGCCGGGGATTCGATGAGATTGGTCTGAGTGTGGATCGATTGCACTCTGAGGGAAACTTTCAGTCGATTTCGTTCGAGGCTTATCGAGGTGAGAAGCTTGGAATAGCCGGTCTCGTTGGGGCTGGTCGGACCGAACTGCTGCGCGGGATATTCGGCGCTGATGCAGTCGACGGAGGAGAGGTCGCAGTGGGCGGCGAGTCACCGACTACTCCGCGCTCCCCGGCGCGGAGTGTCGAGCGAGGGCTCGCCCTCATTCCCGAAGATCGCAAGCAGGACGGACTGCTCCTCGATAAGTCAATAGGGTTGAATGCAACACTCAACAGGGTTGAGTCATACAGCAAACAGGGTTGGATCGATCAATCCCAAGTCGACTCCGCCGCTACGAGTGTCGCCGAGCGGCTGCAGCTCAAGTATGAAAATGTGAATCAGTCAGCCGCCGAGCTCAGCGGCGGAAATCAGCAGAAAGTCGTCATCGCTCGCTGGCTTTTACGAGACTCGGAGGTGTTTCTTTTCGACGAGCCCACTCGCGGCGTCGACGTCGCAGCGAAAGAAGCGATCTACAACCTGCTCGACGAATTGACCGAAGCGGCCAAAACAGTCGTGGTGGTTTCGAGCGACTTCCGCGAACTGATGAAAGTGTGTGATCGCATTCTCGTGATGTCGAATGGCCGGCTCACCGGGGAATTCGGGCCAGAAGATTGGTCTCAGGAGGTTTTGACAGAGGCTGCCTTTGCTGGGTTTTCGACGATGGCTCAAGCATGAACGGAAAAAAACTACTGGCTGACTACGCACCGATGTGTGTCATCTGGGTGCTGATCGTGCTCTTGTTTGGAGCGCTGAGTGAGAACTTTCTGACTGTCGGAACGCTGACCACGATTGCCGGTCAGGTGCCGCCGCTCGCCTTGATCTGCTGCGGGATGACTCTGGTCCTCATTATTGGTGGGATCGATCTTTCCGTCGGCTCGGTGCTCGCACTCGGAGCATCGATTCTTTCAGTCCTCCTCGCCAAGGGATGTCCTTTAGTCTTTGCTGTAATTGCAGCAGTGGTCAGTGGTGGCCTGATGGGGCTGCTGAACGGGGCGATCAGCGTTTTACTGAAGATACCCTCTTTTATTGTCACGTTAGGGACGCTGAAGATTGCATTTGGAATTGCGATGTGGGTCACGGCTTCGGAGACAGTTACCGTCGGCGTGAAGCTGGAGCCCTTTGTGGCCCGCTTGCCGGGAGGTGTCCCAGTGTCTTTCCTTATCGCGTTAGCGCTGGTGATCCTCACCCAGTTGACTTTGTCTCGTACGGTTTACGGCAGGCACCTGATTGCCATCGGAACCAATGAGTCGGCCGTGCGTCTCGCTGGGGTGCCGACGATTTGGAAGCGGATCAGTGTCTTTGGCGTCACTGGGTTGTTGGTAGGATTAGCCTCGATCTTTTTCGCGGCTCGGTTAGGCGGTGCCAATGCCGAAATCGGGACCGGGCTCGAACTATCCGCAATCGCCGCCGTCGTGATTGGAGGCACCAGTCTGATGGGAGGGCGCGGCTCGATCGTGAATAGTTTCGTTGGGGCGCTGATCATCCTCACGCTTGAAGCAGGCCTGG
>JBCCBR010000624.1:0-2186 GCA_039033935.1 Verrucomicrobiota bacterium | reverse complement strand
TTTACTTTTCTCGATATTGGACCCGCTATTTTCGGGGGACTTCTCCTCGCCGTCACCGGAGGGATTGCCTGGTATTGGAAGACCCACAACGAAAATCTGGAGGCCAAGCTGCTCCGCAAGCTGATCGATGAGAGCAATCAGGCGCAGGACCAACATCTCGTGGAGCGGGCCCGCAATCTCGCTGGAGAAGGGCACCACAACTACGCCTCGACTCTCGGCAGCTTTGTCGAACGCAAGAAGCAGGTCGAAGAAGCGATCCACGCCGAATTTCGCAAGCGTCCCGAATCGGGCGTTCCCGATTCCGTTCAGGAAATCGAAAAGCTGATCGATACCCTCGTTTTCGGAGTGGCCGATCAACTCGACCGGCTCGGGGAAATTGATCTCAAACTCCACAAACCAAAGTTTCCGTTGAGCGACTCTCAAAGAGAGCATCTCAGCGCTGCCCGAAGTGATATTTCAGATCGGGTCCATGAGGCCTGGGAGACTCTCGAGGACACCTGGGAAAATCTTGGCAGCCTGATCGACCCGACCATCGGACTTGCTGCCGAAGACTCCTCCCACGCAACCCTCGATCAAGCAATCGTCAGACTCCGGCATGAGCAGGAGCTCGCTGGTCGAGTCCAGGAAAGAATGGCCAATGAATGGGCCGACGCTTTTGGCGACCCACTTTTAAATCGAGATGAGCCGCCGCTTGAGAGCGAATAAGCCAGTCGCCGTTCTGCTCGCTAGCACCTTCCAATCTCCATTTCGCAAAGCTTCAGCCCTCATCAAGCTCCTTTCCCAATTCTGAAAATGTTCTTCGCCGATATCGACGATACCCTGACTGAGGAGTTGACCAGTGATTACGCCGAGGTATTCCGCTCGATCCGCGAACTGATGGCCCTTCTCGATGTGGACTCTTACGCAGAGATGGGGGATCAGCACGAACATGCCGCTCAGTTGCTGAAACGGGAAACAGAGCTTTCTGCGAGGATTCGCCATAGTCTTCCGGAAGAGCTGCCCAGCAATCTCGATCCGACCATCATCGAGACCTTTCTCACGGCCTACCGCCTGGAATGCCTCTACCCGGAGACGGTTGGTTCTTTCGCCGAGACGGCCAGCACGATTCCCCTCATCACCCTGCCTCACTTTCATGCGCGCGAAGTCGATCCCGAAATCCGATCCCGTGCCTTCGCGGAGCTAGCATCCCGTTTTCAGATATCTGCCGAAGCTCTCGGGAGGATTGACCAGGCTTTTGCCGTGGCACGAGAGAAATTGTCACGACGGCGAACTTTCGTCGACTACACCCGATCTCGCTTGCTCAATGAAAATGGCGAACCGCGAGAGCGAGATCTCCTCAAGGCGGAGTTCGATCACTACTTTCCTCGAAACCACCTTCACGCTTCCGAAATCGAACTCGTGGTGACCCGGACTTGTGTTTACTGGTGCTTGCCGAAGCCCTCTGAACTCGAACCGCGTGAGACTGACGAAGAGCGGGAATCGGTGGTCGCCTGGCTCAAGCATACCGGTCGCTTTGCCTTCCAATACTTCAGCCACTTTACGACAATCAGTTCATTCGATGCTCGCGATGCCGAGCCCGCCTGGCTCGCTGAAATCGTTGATGACCTGGGTTGGCCTGAGAGTGAGGTCATCCAGTTGCTCAATTCGACGACCACTCTCGAGAAAACCAGCGAGATCGAAAAGTATCTGATCCATGATACCTGGGGTCACATGTGGCAGGGAGATCTCACCGATCTCGGTCGTCTCTACGACACGATGGAGAGTCTCAAATCCCCAGTCGATGCGAACGAGCATCTTGAGCTCCCGGAGGGCAACGTGATCTCCCCGCTGGATCTGATTTACCTCACCGCTCAGGGTCGGATCCGTTTCGACGATGAGCTTGCGGCTCGCTATCTTGACCACTGGATCCGACTGCGACTCGAGGCAGCTTTAGCCCCGATCGTGGCTGAGTTAACCGCCGACTCGATCGAATACAAATTCAAGCTCGATAATGGCGAACGCGGAGAGGATCTCCCCTCTTCTTCGATGTTTTCGAACAATCCGGCGAAGCTCGACTTTGCCTGGGTCGATATCAGCTACTTCATTCGCAGTCTTCGGAGGACCCATGACGGCTATTTTAAAAATGACGCCCTGAGGCTCAGCCTGATTGAAAGGACCGCACTGCTCCTCAAGTTGAAATATCCGCG
>JBCCBR010000623.1:0-2199 GCA_039033935.1 Verrucomicrobiota bacterium | reverse complement strand
GATCCTGCCAAAAAGCGTGGCGGACGGCGACTGAATCTTTTGCGGTTCCCTGCTTTTATCGAAGTATGCGAGGTATTGAGGGTATCACCGGTTTCAAGTAGACTTCTCGCAACACGAACTTATTTGCTCATGAGACGGTTTATCTTTTCCATCCTCATTCTGACTCTGGTTGCGAGTCTGAACTTTTCCTGCAATGCCCAGGATTCCGGGGGTGGAACTTCCCCTCGCGGGATGTCCTGGATGGGCGATCGATCGTCCGGCGATGTGGCTCTGGAAAAAGCTCCCCTTGCCGCGAATGACTTCGAGAAAAACGCACTCGAAGTGCTCGAGAGTATTCTGGAGAACGAGCGATTTCGCAACGTCCCAGAGCACGATGGGAGATTGCTCCGCATCCTCGTCCAATCGATGCAGGCAAAAAATGTGATTGAGATTGGGACATCGACTGGCTATTCCGCGATCTGGATGGCGCTCGGTCTGAAGTCGACCGGAGGCCACCTCACCACCTATGAAATCGACGCCGAGCGGGCGGCGACCGCGCGAAAAAACTTTGAAGCTTCCGGTATGGCTGACCTCGTCACTCTGATCGAGGGCGACGCCCACGAACTGGTCACCGAGCTGGAAGAGCCGATCGATCTCTTGTTCCTCGATGCCGACAAAGAGGGGTATGTCGACTATCTCGAAAAGCTACTTCCTCTGGTCCGCAGCGGAGGTCTCATCGTGGCTCACAATATCAACCCACGAATGGCTGATCCCGACTACATGGAGGCCATCACTACGGATGTTGATCTCGAAACGGTCGTCCGCGGCGGTATGGGCATCACGCTCAAGAAGTAGTAAACCTCACCGATCTGCCCGCGCTTGAGGAAGCGTTGTGGGGTTTCGTGGTCGGGAGCTCTCCCCCAGGCCCCCTTTTTGCAAACGCGGCTACAGAGCCGGGGTGGGCTCCGCTCGCGAAAGCGGGGCGAGGGGCAAATACGTGTAGCCGCGCTTGCCAAAGCGGGGCCGGAGTTACGCTACTGCTTGCATCGTCGCCTCTACCCGCGAGACTGGCGACGAAATGGAAGGACCAGAGGGGCACAGTCACCGGGACGGCGAGATCGATGATTTGATCGATGTTCTCGAAGTTGCCTCTGCGAGCGACCTCATTACCCTATCCAGTCAGGTCCACCCCGGCGATATCGAGCAGGCGCTCGATCGCGTCTCTGATGCGAGACGCATCGATATCCTCCGAAACCTCCCCGCTGCGGTCCTCTCCGAATGGGCCGATTACCTATCGCCTGGAGACGTCGAGGTGGGTCTCGATCACCTCACCGAGTCAGAGCAGCGCGAGGTGCTCGATTCATTCTCAGACGACGAATTGGTCGACTTTCTTCAAGAGCTCGAGGTGGACCATCGTCCACGATTCACCGAGCTGCTTGACGATCAAAAACGCGAGGTCTCCGAGGCGCTATTGTGCTACCCCGAGGAGACTGCCGGTGGCCGCATGACGACAGCCTGTGCCTCGGTCGAGGTCGGTCTGACGGTCAAACAAGCGCTCGACCAATTGCGCGATTCGAGTCGCGCCACCGAGCTCCTCAGCCGCATTTTTGTGACCGATCAACACAAACGTATCCTCGGAAAGCTCCGCCTTCGCGATCTCGCTTTCTCGACTTGGGATACTCCGATTTCAGAGCTGATGGATGATGACCGGACCTCCATCTCGGCTCTCGCCGATCAGGAGGAGGCGGCCCAGATGATTGCCCGCTACGACTTGATGGTGCTCCCGGTGGTCGATCAGGAGGACCGGCTCATCGGCATTATCACCCACGACGATGCCCTCGAAATTCTGGAAGAGGAATCGACCGAGGATATCGAGCGCGGGGCCGGGATTGGCTCTGACAGCGCTGATCTCGCCTACCTCCAGATCCCGGTGCTGCGGCATCTCAAGCGTCGTTTCGGCTGGGTGCTGGTGCTCGCTTTCCTCGCTCTCAGTTCCGGTTGGGTGCTGCACGCTTACGAAGATGTGCTGACCAGCTATTACATCCTCGCGATCTATCTGCCCATGGTCGTCGCGGCTGGTGGCAACACCGGGGGGCAGGCGGCGACCATGGTAATACGAGCGATGTCGCTCGGCGAGCTGGGGCGCGGTGAATTCTGGCGAGTGGTCTGGAAAGAGGGGAGGGTCGGGCTTTTTGCTGGGAGGGCTATTGGGGATTTGTG
>JBCCBR010000622.1:0-2213 GCA_039033935.1 Verrucomicrobiota bacterium | reverse complement strand
CTCCTCCACCTTTCCCGCCGCAGAGCCTCAGTCTTCGTGCCTTTGTGCCTTCGTCTGAGCCGCTTCCATCATTCAAGCCCGGAGCATTCACTTCTCTTTCCCGAAAAGCCCCAACCCGACGAGGCTCCCAAGCCATGACAGCACGTTCAAAATGCCGTCGATGTAAAAGGTGCAGGCTGCGCCGATGACTCGTTCGACCCCGACCCTTTCATCGAGGTTCCGAAACACCTTCATGCCCTCAAGCTGTTTCTTGACCCGCTCTCCCGCATCAATCTCAGTCGGAATCGTGATCACATTCCAGAATGCTACGACGGACCAGAACAGCAACATCAGCGGAAAGAGGGTTTTCCCGAAGCCTGCTACAGCGGTGAGTGCGGCTGCCAAAGCCAGAGGCAGACTCAAAAAGACGGTCGCGCGGATCGCCGAGTTGCGCCACCAGAGCGGGCGATGCTTTTCGTGGTGCTGAATCGCTTTCCCGGCCTGCAGCGCCGCGATCGCGAGGGAGGAAAAGTCTTCCCCTCGGAAGTGCTTCGGCGAGAGCGTGATGCGGCGCTTCAGGGGGTGGTAATAGTCTGCGAATAAGCCGTGAGCTTTGGCGACTTCGACGTCGGCAATGCCTCGATAACGCAACACTCCGCGCGCAAGCTCGGCCCCGGTCAGAGATCGAGCCAGAGTCTGGGTTCGCTCTTGCCGGTAAATTTTTTGAAATCGACCTCGACCCCAAAGCGTTAACCCGAGCGCAAGCGCGAAAACGAGAATAAAAACCTGCATTCAGCGACGAAGCTGCCATCGCTCACGCTGGCGCGCCAGTGCCGAAATCGAGGGGGTGAGCTAAAGCCAAATCGTATGCTACGGCCCCAGTTTGATGACATCACCGGATCCATCAACAATCAGCTCGCGAGTCGAGTAGCTCCACGGCGCCGCAGAGGTCGGTTTTTCTCCCACCACTTTCACCGTGCCCGAGCCCTTGGGCCCTTTCACCGGGAAACTGAGATCGACGTCGCCGGCCCCGTTGTTGAAATTGAAGCTCCCCGAGATAGCGAAACCAGCCTTGATCGGCTCGCCGAGTGCTTCGATCGCTCCCTGGTTGGTCTGCACAGCGCTCAGGGTATCCTTATACGCAGCGTTCCCTTTGAGAGCCCCGAAGATACCAAACACGAGCACAGCGATTCCGCCAATCGCGGCAAGAATGAGCCCGCCACATCCACAACCGATAATTTTTCCAATAGGTGCTTTTCCTCCAGCCATGCCTCGATGAAAGCACGATCAGAGGGCTCTTGGCAAGCCTTTGATCAAAACCCCCAGGAGACATTCAGAGTTAATATGAACAGTCTGCATGTGACAACATTGAAACCGTCGCCGGTTTGAATCCACGAAGGCCTGCCGCAACCGTCATGGCGTCTCCAAGAATAGGAGACACACCAGAAAGAAAACCTGTCATTAAGAAATGAAATACACATTCGCACTTGTCGCTGCCGCTGGGCTCCTCACCGGAGCGACTGCCGCAGACAAAATCATCATCAAAGGCTCGGACACGCTCGGTGCCAAGATGGTCCCCCAGCTTGCCGAGGTCTACATGGACGCCGGTGCCGAAGTAGACTTCGAAATCGCGGCTGAAGGCTCTTCTCAAGCATTCACAGCACTCCTCGCAGGCGAAGCTGAAATCGGAATGTCGAGCCGACTGGTCAAAGATGAGGAGGTCGAATCCCTCACCGCCAAGGGCATGGAGCTCGAGCACCACATCGCGGCCTACGACATGATTGCTGTCATCGTCAATTCAGAGAACGGACTCGACGAACTCACACTCGAAGACATCCAGGGTATCTTCACGGGTGCGATCACGAACTGGAGCGAAGTTGGCGGACCAGACGAAGACATTTCAGTTTACACGCGGAACACTTCGTCGGGGACTTACAAGTCATTCCAGGAACTCGCCATGGCGAAAGAGGACTACGGTTCTGAGACTCAGAAGATGGCTGGTAACGAGCAAATCGCGACCGAGGTTGCGGGTAATCCTTACGGTATCGGCTATGTCGGCCTCGCCTACTCTTCAAAAGACGGTGTCAAGCCGGTGGCGGTTGAAGGTGTCGAACTCGATCCAGCCAAAGCCGCTGAATATCCGATCGCTCGCTCCCTCAATTATTACCCCATCGTCGGAAAACTTTCCGAGCAAGGGGAGGCTTTTCTCTCATGGGCGACCAGTGACGCAGCCG
>JBCCBR010000621.1:0-2216 GCA_039033935.1 Verrucomicrobiota bacterium | reverse complement strand
ATTGCTGAGTGTAGCGCTGGCGCCCGGTGCGGTCGCTCTTGATGATGGTCACCGACGTTTCGTCGTCTGCAGTTGTCATAGGCCGCCAAGATAGGGCACGCCCGCCACGGTGCGATAGTGGGGCTCCGTTGACCGCTTACCTTGAAGTAGCACGCTTTGCGTTCCAGGGGGAGGAAAGGGCACAGCAGACCAAACGGACCACCGAGGACGTTGCCCTACCAAGCGAATCAACAGGCCTCACCCCGAAAGTGTAGCCGCGTTTGCAAAAACGTGGCCGAGTTCCCTCCCCGTCACCGCGCTGCCTATCTGACGCGAGTCTGCACAATCTGGCTCGGGTAGCTGTGGGGGAAACTCAACAGCGAGGCCACGACCGTACAGTCATCATGATCACGTCGTCTCGCACCGAGTCTCCTTTCGGTTTCGCGGCGACCGGTTTCCTTGCTGACTCCGACGGCGACTCCTTCTGCGCTTTTGCCCAGGCTTGGCAATCTCGCCATTTGCCTTTCGGCGAGACGGCCCCCGTCTGCGCTTCGAAGACGAGCCTTTTGAAGCGCCAGAGGGATCTTGGCGTTGTTGATTGCGACCGCCGCCACCTTTGATTGGTTTCAGGGTCGAAGTCTGCGCTGCTTCGCTGTGATAGGCATGATCTGCCTGCGAGATGGTTTTACCCAGCAACCGCTCAATTTCAGTCCAGAGGAGTCTCTCGGTTTCGCAACAAAAGGAAATCGCTTCGCCATCACGACCAGCCCGCGCGGTCCGACCGATGCGGTGGACGTAGGTCTCAGCTTCCATCGGCAGATCGTAATTGATGACTTGGGTGATCCCGTCGATATCAATCCCGCGGGCGGCCACATCGGTTGCAATGAGGACTTTGATCTCGCCTTGCCGGAAGGCATTGAGGGCTTTCGTGCGGGCTCCCTGGCTTTTATTCCCATGGATCGCAGCCGACTCGATCCCGGCTTTGGCGAGTTTGGTCACAACTCGATTTGCGACGTGTTTCATTTGCGTGAAGACAATCGTCTTGCCGTGTTGCGAATCGCGGAGCCGTTCGATGAGGAGCAGGTCTTTGTCTGCTTTCGCAAGAAAAGCAATCGACTGACGAATCCGCTCAACGGCGGGTGTTTCCGGGTCGATCGTCACCGTGGCTGGATCTCGCACCATGGTGGCTGCAAGCTCCCGCATTTCCCGAGGCATGGTTGCCGAGAAGAACAGGGTTTGGCGCTCCTGAGGGAGTTTGGTGAGCACCTTTTTGATGTCGCGAATAAATCCCATATCGAGCATCCGGTCGACTTCATCGAGGATGAAGTGTCTGACTGAGTCGAGGTTGATGTGGCCCTGCTCCATCAGATCGAGGAGTCGCCCAGGCGTCGCCACGAGGATGTCAACGCCGTGCGTGAGTTGACGGACTTGGGGGCCCTGCTTCACCCCGCCAAAGATCACCGCGTGCGAGATCTGAAGATTCACCGAGTAGGTTTTGATACTCTCACCAATCTGAGCGGCGAGCTCGCGCGTCGGCGCTAGAATCAGGGCGCGGGGATGGGAGCGCTTTGGCCGTCCCGGTGCTGCAAGAAGACGCTCTAATAGAGGGAGGGTGAAAGCAGCAGTCTTTCCGGTGCCGGTCTGGGCGCAGCCGATGAGATCGCGGCCCGAGGCGACCAGAGGTATCGCCTCCGCCTGGATCGGAGTGGGGGTGGTGTAACCCGCTTTGGAAATCGCTCTCCGAATCGGATCACTGAGATTAGAAAAGGCAGGATGAAGGGGGGAATCGGCAGTCGCTGCCGAAGAATGAGAATTCATTTTTTTGAGATAGGTGGGCAAGGTCGGAGCCTTGCTGTGAATCAAAAGAGCCTGAGAAGACGGACGGGAAACGGATCGACTTTGCGGCGGCGGTGACAGCGACAAAGGAAGAAAAAGCGATCCCCTGAGATCAAAACCAGCGACGTTCGATCGCCGTGACTCGAAAGAGTGGGAGCGTGTTTGCTCCCGTGAGAACATGGGACCCTCGCCCTGTTTCACGTTTTTGCAAGTGCGGAGCTTCTCTGGTCGCTTTGTCTCGCCGGTTATTTGTTGTAACCCGGGTGCGGCGAATCGGGTAAATCGAATGATCGCCAATCCTTGAGCGAACGGGCCTTCGAGGACGAAGTCCCCTACCGGTTGCATGATTGGGGAAGGTAGGGACGATCCGTCCTCGGTCGTCCGTGGTGGGTTTCAGGTAT
>JBCCBR010000620.1:0-2220 GCA_039033935.1 Verrucomicrobiota bacterium | reverse complement strand
CGGCCCGCCGAGGTAAGTAGGGGTTGAAAACCGCCCCTCCCGGCGCGAAAAACTGCTGCATGTGGAAAGGGCGATTTCAGACAGAGACCTCGAATCTGGTCCAGAGATATGGCGAATCGATCAGCTATGATTGGCGGCTTTATCCCTATGACATTGAGGGATCCCTCGCCCATGCCTCCGCTTTGAAGGCGGCCGGGATACTTTCGGCAACGGAGGAGCGGGCGATTGCGAAAGGCCTCAAAGAAATTCGCTCGGAGATTGAATCTGGCGAATTTCGCTTTCGGACGAGTCTGGAAGACATCCACATGAATATCGAGTCGGCTCTGACCGAGAAAATCGGTCCCGCTGGCGCGAAATTGCACACCGCGCGGAGTCGGAACGATCAAGTCGCGCTCGATACTCGGCTCTACTGTCGGGCAGAAATCGAGGCGCTGCAGGGTCTCATCGCAGGTCTTCAATCCTCCCTCATCGCGCTTTCTGAAAAACATCCGACAGCGGTGGTGCCGGGCTACACCCATCTCCAGCGCGGTCAGCCAGTGCTGATGGCCCATCATCTCCTCGCCTACGTCGAAATGCTGGAGCGCGACAAATCGAGACTCCGGGATGCCCACAAGCGCGTCAACGTGATGCCGCTTGGTTCGGGCGCTCTCGCCGGATCGACCATCATTCTCGATCGCAAGCTCGTAGCCGAGAGGCTGGGCTTCCCCGCAATCACCCAGAACAGCATGGATGCGGTGAGCGACCGAGATTACATCGCGGAACTGCTGTTTGTGATCTCCATGATCGGAGTTCACCTCTCGCGGCTCAGTGAAGATGTCATCCTCTGGGCCTCCGCCGAGTTTTCGTTCATCGAATTGAGCGATGCTCACACCACCGGCTCCAGTTTGATGCCTCAGAAAAAAAACCCTGACGTCGCCGAGCTGACCCGAGGCAAAAGTGGACGTCTGATCGGGAATCTGATGTCTCTACTCACGACGATTAAGGGGCTCCCGATGACCTACAATCGAGATTTGCAGGAGGACAAAGAGCCGCTCTTCGATTCGATCGACCAGATCAAACTCGCCCTCGAAGTTTTTGCGGAAATGATGGCAGACTCCAAAATACGGGAAGCGAACACTGCTGAGGCGACTGCTGATCCATTTCTCCTGGCGACTGATCTGGCTGACTACCTGGTGAGGCAGGGAGTCCCCTTTCGCGATGCTCATGAGATCATGGGGAAGCTGACGGCTCACAGCCTCTCGACTGGGGTTTCCTTTCCAAATATCGCACTAGAGACCTATCGGCAGTTTTCCGAGGTCTTTGATGAAGATGTTTATAAGTGTCTCGATGTCGAGACCGCCCTGAAAGCGCGCAAAGCGACCGGTGCCCCGTCCCCCGCCAACGTCAGCCGACAGATCGGCCTGTGGAAGAAGCGGCTCGGGAAGGTCACAAAGCCTTCGTAAGTCCTGACAAAGATGGCGAAAAAAAGGATTCAACGATCGGTCGCCTATTCGCTATTTGCGCTCGCGATTGTGACTCTGTTAATAGCGATTGATCCCTTTGAGATCGGTGATCCGAAGGATTTTGGTAGTCTAATTTTCGCCGCGTTTTTCCTCGCGATCGCAGGTTGGCTAATCGGGGATTTTTAAAACCCTAATCACGGGCAAAAAAGGTCTGCACCTCCAAGTTCGGGAGGACGGTTTCCGAGCCACGGATTCTTCGCAAGTTGGGCGTCAGGCAAAGTTCTACAGCAAGAGCGCAAACGGACTATCGAGGAAAATGTTCTCTGCCGAATTTGGTCAGACGGTAGGGTCGACCCGTCTCGGTCGACTGCGATTGCAGATTTGGTCTTCGAATTGTCTTGCTTTGTGGCGCTCTCAGTTGATCACCGAAGACCAAACGGACGCGCAGGCAGGTGGCTCTCCTCCGAAACTTCGAGTCGGTTGAAACTGATCGTAAAATTGTAATCAGGGAGCCGCTCAGTTTGAAGGATGCTACTGGATGCCTGTTATCAGAAAAACGATCGCTTGGATGTTAATTGCTCTTTCCACTCTCCCTCTGTTGTGGCTCTTCTTAGGTACAAACATAAAGGGTCTTGGGGCTATCGTGTTTACAACTTTTTTCATCGCCATGACTGGTTGGTTGATCGGCGATTTTTGAGGCTCAACACGATCTTTGTCTCTCGAAAAATTGGCACTGACCTCGTCGTAAAGCTGGCGATGAAAGAGCGGGATGCTCTCT
>JBCCBR010000619.1:0-2221 GCA_039033935.1 Verrucomicrobiota bacterium | reverse complement strand
TTCACTGCAGCCGAGCTGTCTCTCGATTTCGGTGAGAGATTGAGGAGGCTCTCAGTGGTCGGAAACTAGACCCGGAGCTTGGGCCTTTACCGTAACAAAAGCGAACAAACAGCGTCCCGCGTTGTCAGTCACATCATGCCTTCGAAAGACGATGAACCACCCGCAGGAGTCCCAGATCCAGAGGAGATCACGAGAAGACTCAGCGATTTCCTAAAATCCAACTTCGGAGATCGCGTTACCTTTGCGGGGATGAGCGGGATGGAGGACGCCTTCCGGCCCGATCAGAGCGATGGCGGTTCGGCCGTGAACCACGATCTCAAAGAGGAACCGGACAGCTCAATTTTTGACTTCGATCTCCTTCCTCGTGAAATCAAAGAGCACCTTGATCGCTTTGTGATCAAGCAGGTCGAAGCCAAGAAAGCACTCTCGATTGCGGTGTGCGATCATTACCACCACGCGCAGCTGCGACGCGAGGCGGCAGATTCAGGCGAGGAAGGGAAGTTTCGAGACTTCGCCAAGCAAAATGTCATTCTCGTTGGTCCCACTGGGGTCGGGAAAACTTATCTGATCAAGCACATTGCGGAGCTCATCGGAGTGCCCTTTGTGAAGGCCGATGCAACCAAATTTTCCGAGACCGGCTACGTCGGGGCTGACGTCGATGACCTCGTCCGTGAGTTGGTCCGCAAGGCAGATGGCGACGTCGAACTCGCCGAATATGGCATCGTCTACATCGACGAGATCGACAAAATTGCCTCCGCCAGCAACAACATGGGGCGCGACGTCAGCGGTCGTGGGGTGCAGACCACCCTGCTCAAGCTGATGGAGGAAACGGAGGTGCCGCTCCGCAATCCGCAGGACATCCAATCCCAAATGCAGGCGATGTTTGAAATGTCCCGCGGCGGAGGCTCGGGGCGAGACAGCATCAACACTCGGCATATCCTTTTCATCGTCAGTGGCGCTTTTTCCGGCCTTGAGGGCATTGTCGAAAAGCGGGTGCGACAGGGAGCGATCGGGTTTGGTGCTGGCATTGAGGGCGTCGTCGAAGACCTTGTCAGCCTGCAGGACCACGTCCGCACCGAAGACTTTATCGAATTTGGTTTCGAAGCGGAGTTCATCGGGAGACTCCCGGTTCGAGTTGTCTGCGAATCGCTCGAGGTCGATGACCTCTACAGTATTCTCAAAAACTCAGAGGGAAGCCTCATCCGGCAATATGAGCGAGAGTTCGATGCCTATGGGATTCACGCTTCCTTTTCCGACGACGCACTTCGCTGGATTGCGGAACAGGCCGCCGACGAGCAGACCGGTGCGCGCGGTCTCATGACTGTTTCAGAGCGTCTCTTGCGACACTTCAAATTCGAGCTCCCGGGTACCGCTGTGACCGAGCTCAAAATCAACGCCGATCTCGTCAACGACCCCGCTGCGACCCTCCAGAAGCTGCTCGAAGAACATCCCTTCGCAGGCGACTCTCGCGCTCTCTCGGAGCTGGCCGCTTACCGGCGCAAGTTCGAGGAAGGCCACGGGGTTCGGATTCAGTTCGAACCATCCGCGGCGACCCGGATCGCCCAACTTGCCGAGGAGAACAACATCAGCGTGAAGCGCTTCGTCGAAGAGACCTTCCACGACTACCAATTCGGCCTCAAGCTGGTCCAGAAAGGCACCGGGCAGGACGAGTTTGTTCTTCCGCTCGAAGCGGTCGAACAGCCCGATCGCTACCTCAGCAACCTCGTTGTTTCCTCCTACCAGAGTGATTCAGAAGAAAGGACGCCGGAGTAATTTAGGAAGGCTTGTTATTGTAATTTCCATAATTTAAGGGAAATTACAGAGTGATCCGGCAGCGAGTCTACTTTTTACTTCTGGCATCTCTTGCTCTTGGCGTGACTTTTCTCGCCATCCGGTTCGTTGTTGTCGGGCCAAATGCTGCATCATCACCGCGTGCCGACTCGGTTTTTATTCGTTGGCCAGAACTGACCAAGTTAGAAGCCTCCGTGCCAGAACCGGATCTTTATCTGGATCCCGGCCAGCTACTGGCTGAGGCAAGACTCGGATCTGGCCGGGCCGCTGCCCTCCTAGGCCGGGAATACTATGAGGGGGACTTGTTTCCGAGTGACCCGGAGCAGGCTGAAATTTGGCTGAAACGAGCGGTCGGCCGGGAAGATCCCCTTGGCTTTTACTTTTACGGCAATCTTGTCGAATTAAAACGGCGTCGCGATGGTAATCAGGA
>JBCCBR010000618.1:0-2222 GCA_039033935.1 Verrucomicrobiota bacterium | reverse complement strand
GACGCGTGGTGGGCTGAGCAAGTCGGACTTCCGGCCGGAACGAAGCGCTGCACCGATACCCTTGACGTGTGGATCGATTCCGGCTCGAGCCACGTCGCGGTGATGGATCGCCATCCCGAACTGAGTTGTCCGGCCGATCTCTACCTGGAAGCGACCGATCAGCACCGTGGCTGGTTCCAAAGTTCCCTCATGCTGAGTGTGGCGGTGCGGGACAAAGCCCCCTACAAAACCGTCCTGACCCACGGCTTTGTGGTGGACAAAGACGGCGGCAAAATTTCGAAATCCGATGCCAAGAAAAAAGGTAAGCCGACCGATGCAGCTCACTTCTACAACAAGTATGGCGCCGATATCGTTCGGCTTTGGGTGAGCAGTGTCGACTGGCAAAATGAAGTGCCCTTTGGAGAAGACCTTTTCAAGCAGACCGCCGAGCCTTATCGACGGTTCCGCAACATCCTTCGAATCCTGCTCGCGAATCTCTATGACTTTGATTCCGAGAAAGATTCGGTCGGCCCAAAAGACCACACCCTGCTCGAGCGCTGGATCCTCGAGCGACTCAATGTCGTGATCGCAGAATGTCGCGACGCTTATGAGGCTTTCGAATTTCGCAAGGTGTTCAACACGTTGAATCAGTTTTGTGCGTCAGAGCTGAGCGCCTTCTACGTCGACATCACCAAAGATCGCCTCTACTGCGATGCTCCTGATTCTCCACGACGCCGCGCTACCCAGACGGTGATGCATCAGGTCTTCGAGAGCCTCGCCAAACTCCTCGCCCCGATCCTCGCCTTCACTGCCGACGAAGCATGGAGCTTTGCCGGACACGAGCAGTCGATCCATCTCGAGTGTTTCCCGGAAGTCGATCCGTCGAACGATGGAACCGAGGCGACTGAGCAGGTTGCCGAGCTGACTCGTCTCCGCGATCTCGCCCAGGTTGCAATCGACGCAGCGATCAAAGCCGACGAATTCAAAAAGCGCGAGCGAGCTGCAGTCACCTTTCAGCTGCCAGAAGAAGATCCGGCTCGGGACATCCTCTCGGGAGACCGAGAAGTGGCGCTGGAGTTTTTGATGATCTCGGACTTTTCGGTCACCCTCGGAGAAGAGGCATCGGCCAGTGTCGCGGAGACTTCCGAGACGGAATGTCCACGCTGTCGACGATCGCTTCCGCTTGCTGACGGTGAGGAGCTTTGCGAGCGATGTGTCGACGCGATGCGAGTCATCGAAGCGGCGCGACCTAGCTTTTCTGAAGCCTGATAGTCCCTTGGAAGCAGCCCGATCTTACCTTACCTCAATTGATGCTTCGCTACCTACTCACGCTGAGCCTGCCGCTTTATCTACTCGATCAGGCAACGAAGCTGTGGATCGTGAAGCAATTCATCGATCCGGAGAATCCGGCCGCAAATCCTGCTGGACTGATTCGCATCGAGGTGATCCCCGACTTCTTTAATATCGTCCGGGTGCACAATCGGGGAATGGCCTGGGGTATATTGAGCGGAAATCCCTTCGCCAACTACATTTTCGGGACAATTGCGGTCGCAGCATCGATCGGGATAGTGATCCTCTGGAAAAAGGGCGCTTTCCCAGACCGAATCACAAGAACGGCGGCAGCCCTCATGATCAGCGGTATTCTCGGTAATTTGACCGACCGCATTCTCCCCGGGCGAGGATACGTGGTCGACTTTCTCGATTTCCTGCCACCGTTTTATGGCAAGCTCTTTCCGAGTTCAGGGGGGCACTTCCCTTCCTTCAATGTCGCCGACTCATGTATCTGCATCGCTGCCGGGTTGCTCATTATTTCGGCCTTCCTGCAAGCTAGATTGGACGCCAAGCAAAAGGCGGCGAAAGCATGAAGAAGAGCACCGCGATTGCTTTCGGCATTATCGTAGGTGTCGCGGTTTTGCTGCTCGGCCTCGGCCAATGCGGGTATAACAAGCTCGAAGAATATCAGACTCTCGAGAACGTGACCGCTGCAGTCCGCCAGGATTTCCCGAACGTGGAACACATCACGCCCAATGTGCTCGCTCTTCTGAGTCAGAGCGAATCAGCCCCTCTGCTTGTCGATGTTCGTGAACCTGAGGAATATGCCGTCAGCAGAATTCCGGGAGCGATCCGATTACCCGATGCTGAGGCGATTCAAAACCACATCGGAACGCTTGAGGAGAAGCCCGAATCAATTGTCGTTTATTGTTCAGTCGGTCGCCGTTCTGCCGCAGTTGCGGAGGGGCTTG
>JBCCBR010000617.1:0-2226 GCA_039033935.1 Verrucomicrobiota bacterium | reverse complement strand
CTCATACCGCCTAGATTCGGCCCGCTATGGCACGAGTCGCTGGAAAAGCTAAAACACGTAAAGGAGTCGCTAAAAGATTTAAAGTGACTGGGAGCGGTCGCGTTCTTCGGCGGAAGCAAGGCAAACGCCACATCAATCGTCGTAAGAATGCAAAGCGTCTTCGTCGTCTTGGGCAGGCCGCGCTGGTTGCGCCATGCGACGAGAAGAATATCAAGCAGGATCTGCCGTTCGGTTGATTCAGCAATTCGAGCCGTCTGCTAGTCGCGGTCACTCCCGAAAAGGGGCACTTCTTTTGGCAGACACCTCCTCACATCCAACTGCGCTGACTGATGGGAACGATTTCCCGTCTAATGAGAGGGCGAGTCAGCCAGTTGCAGAAACGAAAACAGCCCGCTCAGAGGATAAAATACCATGCCACGTGCAACCAATGCGCCAGCCAGTCATAAGCGCAAAAAGCGCATCCTGAAACAAGCGAAGGGCTTTCGGGGCTCTCGTTCGAAGCTATTCCGCACGGCCAAAGATGCGGTCACCAAATCGAAACAATGGGCTTATCGCGACCGGAAGAATCGCAAGCGCACCTTTCGCAGGCTCTGGATCGCGCGAATCAGCGCCGGGGCACGCAACAATGGCCTGAGTTACTCGCGATTTATGGAAGGTCTCAAAGCAGCGGAGATCGAGCTCGATCGTAAGGTGCTTTCGGACCTGGCCATCCACGATGAGGCAGCTTTTTCGGCCCTTGCAAAGCAATCGAGCGAAGCGCTCGAGAATAAGGCAAAAGAAGCGGCAGCCTGATCGCAGGTAACCGCTCGGCCACAACCGGGTAAGGTAGGGAACACGGCCCTGCTCCTAGATCAGCTGTGCAGATTCCGGGAAAGCTGAAGCAGGATCGCGAGAACAGAGTTGCGGAAAACCCTCCAGGCCATGCCAGGTGGAAGAATACAGAACGTTCTTTTTGATTCCATTCTGGCGCTTTTAGTAGCAGCAGGTTTTACCGCCCATCTGGTTTCCAATTGACGCTCCAGCGGTCGGACCCTCGACGGATTGAAGTCATCGACGGATCGTGTCTCGTCGCCGATTTATCGAGCTGATCGACCCACTTATCCTCGAGACCTCGCAAGTGTGCCCTCAGCAATCAGAGTTTGCGCGGGCTTAGCTTTTCGCTTTTATCCCCACTCGATATGATCGACGAACTCAACACAATACGCGACACCGCTCTCTCCGAGATTGTTGCGGTAGCTGACGAGGCTTCACTCGAAGCCGCTCGGGTCGGATATCTTGGGAAGAAAGGCCGCCTCACGCTTGCTGGCGCGGGGATGAGGGATGTGCCGAAAGATCAGAAAAAAGAGGTCGGGCAGAAGCTCAATGAGGTTCGCACTGCTATCACTGAGGCACTCGAAGCGAAGAGCAAAGAATTAGTCGAGGCACGAGACGCTGCTGCATTCGACGGCATTGACCCGACCCTACCAGGCCGTGCCCTGCCTCGTGGTGCCGAGCACCCCCTCACCCATGTACTGGATCAGGCCGTCGCGATTCTACGTCGGATGGGGTTTGCCCTGGCTGATGGTCCCGAAATCGAAACGGAGTGGCATTGTTTCGACGCGCTCAATACTCCAGAAGACCATCCGGCGAGGAATGAGAGCGACACGTTTTACTTCGAGAACGGCAAGCTACTGCGCACCCATACCTCATCCGTCCAGATTCGGACGATGGAAGAGACCGTGCCTCCTGTCAGAATCATCGCCCCAGGCAGCGCTTTTCGTCGCGACGAGATAGATGCAACCCACCTCAGCGCCTTCCATCAACTGGAAGGGCTCTACGTCGATCAAGGAGTAAGCCTGGCCGACCTTAAGGGGACCCTGGAGTATTTCTTCCGCGAAATGTTCGGGTCGAAAACTGAAGTCCGATTTCGTCCTCATTTCTTCCCGTTCACAGAACCCAGCTTCGAGGTCGATCTGAAGCTCCACGCTCTGGGGAGAGCAGCGAAGTGGATTGAAATCGCTGGCTGCGGGATGGTCGATCCGGCCGTCTTCTCCGAGGTTGGTTCGAAGCGAGGGGACGCGGCTTACGCACCCGAGTCAGTCAGTGGCTTCGCTTTCGGGATGGGACTCGATCGACTGGCCATGATTTTGTACGGAATTCCCGATCTGCGATTGTTGATCGAGAACGACGTGCGGTTTCTGCGGCAGTTTGGTTAGATGTTGGATGTTGGATGTTGGATGTTGAGGT
>JBCCBR010000616.1:0-2228 GCA_039033935.1 Verrucomicrobiota bacterium | reverse complement strand
GATTTTTTATCTTTTTGTCGTAAAAAATGAGCGAGCTTCGCAATCGAGGTTGTCTTCCCGACGCCATTAACTCCGGCAACGAGGATCACCGTAGGAAGCCCACTCTCCGGCTGAGGTGGAACTTCGTAGGTCGCTTCGCCGAGAATGCTGGCGATCTCTTCGCGGCAGGCATTGGCGAGCTGCTCGGCATCGAATTTTTCCTTTCTGGCTTGGAGCCGGTCGACCAGCTCCGTCGTCAAGCGGATCCCGAGATCGCCAGTCACCAGGGTCTCTTCGAGATCATCCCAGTCGACATCTGAGCTGCGAAATCGATCGATCAGGTTTTTGAACAGGCCCATAGGTCGAATGGAGAGGTGTTCCCAAGTTTACGAAGACGAATCCTGCGCCTCCTTTAGTAGCGAATCCAAAACTCCGTTAATGAATGCGGGAGACTCGGCAGTGCCAAAGCGTTTCGCAATTTCAATCGCTTCATTCATCGCCGCTTCCGGCGGAATGTGATCGCCATGAAGCATCTCGTAGGTCGCCAATCTCAGGATATTTCGATCGACCACCGCGAGTCGCTGAAACGCAAAATTCTGAAGGTGATTCCGGATCGACTCGTCGATCTCCGCGAGATGAGCCGATATGCCCTCGATCAGGGATCGGGCAAATACTCGTGCCGGATCACGCGCCAGGCGAAGGTCCCAGAAGGTGTCGATCGCCTCGAGGTCAACAACCGCATCTCCCTGAATGTCGTGCCCGAACAAAAACTGCACCGCAGCCTCGCGACCGTCACGGCGCGGCGAGGGGCGTTTCTTTTTCGGGGGTTTGGATGTCGGTGAATCCATCAGTTGAGGTGAATACCTCGACGCCGTCGATCAGCTCGGCGACTCGACACTCGATTCCTCGCTGATTCCTGATGAATTGCAAGCCGTCGTTTTTTCCTAACAAAGTCACAGCGGTGGCATGGCTGTCACTGGTCATCCCATCTCGCGCGAGGACGGTGGCGGCAATGCGTTCGGTGAGCCCGAGCCCGGTTTTGGTTGAAACGATGTGGGAATAGCGAGTCCCGTCGATTTCGACAAACTGGCGAGAGTCGCCCGAAGTGGAAACCGCTGCGCGTTGCAGCTCGAGAGTCGGAAGGTCAGATGTCTCTTTGCTGAGGTCAAGCGTCTCCAGTCCGATCCGCCATCCCTCGGCTCCCGGTGGAGATTCTCCGGCGACGATGTCTCCGCTCGCGGCAATCAGAGTCTGGGAAAAGCCCTCGTCGCTGAGCAACGCGAGCGCGGCATCAGCTCCATAGCCCTTCGCGATCCCTCCGAGGTCGAAGAGCATACCCGACTGATGTTTGGTGATGCGGGAGCTCTCGGGGTCGAGAGACAAATGATGAAATCCGGTCCGCTCGAGGGCTCTTTCGCGCATCGATTCATCCGGTAGTTTACCGCTCTTTTTCGCAAGTCTCCAAAGGCGCGTGATTGGCCCCGCGGTGATGTCGAAGGCGCCACCCGTCTTCTCAAAAAGAGCCGCGGCGCGTTCAAATATCGCGAAGAGATCCGGGCTCACGGTGAGAGGCTTCTCGACCGGTGCCCGCGCCAGAGCATTGAGCTCCGAATCGGGGCGGTAATCGGAAAAACTGGCATGGAGCGCGTCGATCCGCTCTGTGACTTGGTTGAAGCAGGCGATCAGGCGAGCCTGTTGCGATGGCTCGGTCCAGGCTCGGATCGTAAAATCAGTCCCCATCGCCGGGTGAGAGGTCGATAGCAGGACTGATGCTTCCTCGTTTTGTTCGCCAAGAGGGAGGCTCTCGTCCCGACAGCCAGCCAGAGGAAGCAGGACCGGGACAACTGATCGTCCGATCCACTGTCGACGACTCAAGGTTTGTTTCAGTTTTTGAAAGCCCATCGAAGTGCCTAGCGAGCCCCCAGTATCTCGAAGAGGGCTTTCAGCATCTGTGTCTGCGCTGCCGAATCACCATGCTGGGCCTCGACGTTGATGTAGGAAATCCCCTTTTTTCCGCAGTAGACCGAGAGGGATCCGTCTTCGGGCGCGTTGCGATTGTCCTGCAGCGCGACGTTGAAATTCCTCGCTTTGAGGGATCGGAAAAGTCGTTCCTGAGTCACCAGAAAAAAGTTATCCGTGTCTGCCCCGGAGCGATGCACATCTGCTCCGGCAGCCGCTTCAGATCCGCCCGGTAGGTAGCTGAGCAAGGAATAGCCGCCATCGGTATTGTTGTGCAGAGCAATAACGGT
>JBCCBR010000615.1:0-2232 GCA_039033935.1 Verrucomicrobiota bacterium | reverse complement strand
GGCTGATCAGGATCGGCGCGAGACAACAGAGCCCGATCGTGATGGTGGGCAGCTCCGCCGCGCGCCAGGTATTGCCGATCGCAATTCCATCAGCCGCATTGAAGTCGGCGAGCAGGGTGTCAAACCACTTCCCCCCGAGTCCGATGCCAGCGAGAATCCCCACCATTGTCAGCATCTGCATCAGTCCATTTGCGAGAGCGAGTCGCTTCCCGCCGACCAGTTCTTTCAAGATGCCCTGCTTCGCCGGCGAGAAAAGCGTCGACTGGACCGACAAGAGAAAGTAGCCAAAGATCGCCAATCCGACTTGTCTCCAGATCACAGCGAGGTAGATCAGCACGAAAATCCCGAGCTGAAGAAGAACGCAGTAAATCAGAACCCATTTTTTCGAAAAGCGATCTGAGATCCAGCCTGAGATCGGAGCTCCGAGGATGAAGGCAATCGGAATAAGCGCGGTAAGGATAAACTGAATATTTTCTCCGACATCGGCGCCGAGCACGATGACACCCTGCGCCACCGCCAGCCCGAGGCCGATCAGCACCATTTTCACGAAGTTGTCGTTGAAGGCATTTTGGGTCTGCACAAAGAGCACCGAAATCAGACTGAGCCAGTCGCGTCGACCGATCTCACGGTCATGATGGGGTTCGTCGGTGGGCTTTGGTTCCATGCAGCAAAGACGTGATCCAGCGGACTGGCCGCGTCTCTTTATTCTCCACGCCTCCACTGATCCGGCAAGGAATACCCTCCGAGCATCTGAAGCGCGGACGCGACCCGACCACCCCACTTCGAGAGGTAGGGCCGATGTGGCGTGAGGTAGCGCCAGCCTTCTTCATCGCCGATCGCAGCGAGCTTTTCGCTCGGATGTATCATCACCGCATGTTCAGCCAATCGCAGCATCGGGAGGTCAGCTGAGCTGTCCGAGTAGGCCCAAGTGTCGCCGAGCTTTTCCCGCTGGTCTGTTGACGGGATCAGTCCGCGCTCAAGCATCGCGATGACTTTTGCTTCGTGCTTGTTGTTGGGGCCGGTCAGCTGAGGCATCAGCGGCAACTTTTCCGGGAGGACCATCTCGGTACCGAGCCAGTCGTCAAAGCCGAGATGCTTTGCAATCGCTTCGAGATAAAGAGTCGGGCTCGCGCTATTAAGAATGAGGCGCCGGCCCTCCTCCCGTTGGCGTCCGATCTCGGCGACAACTTCCGGGTAGGTCGCAGCAGCGAAGTCACTCGCGACAAACTCATCGACGTAGCTTTCGAGCCGCTCCCGAGGGATCCCGACCAGATAGCTCAGAAAAACCCGCTTCGCGAAGCGCAGGCTTACCACCTTCAGGCCCGCCAGCAATCCGACCGGCAGAAACCAGAGCAGGTAGACGCGTCGCCAGCCTTCCTTTTTCAACACGAAGTTGGCGAAGAAAGCCTGAGTGTCGAAGGGCAGGATGGTGTGGTCGAGGTCGAAAAAAGCTGCACCGCGCTCTGGCATAGTTGCCAGTCTAGCGTCTTTCTGAGGGTGCGCCACCAACAGCACTCCAGAGCGCTGCTCGGGCTGTGAAGTTTTGGAAATTGCAGAAACTAGAATCCGTGTCAGTATCAGCGCAACAGGATGCCCCTCCTCAGATCGCGAGATGGCGGTCCGGTTTCTTCCACATGAAAGCCTCCGAATTGTTTCAGGAAATGTCGCCCGCGACAGCGAGCTCGATTTTTCAATACCTTCGCGACGAGCAGCGCGAGGTTTATTCAGCTTCTCTTTCCAGTCTGGCCCAGAATCGAAAGCTGAGACCCGTCTTTATCCAGCGAAAGCCGGCCTCCCAGCAGATCGATTGGCTTGTCAAAAACGCCAAACTTCGTGGATCGAATGAGATCGGCGAGCATGTCCTCCAGCTTTGGCTCATGAAGGGCCACCAGGAGATGCTGACCGCCTTCCTTGATGGAGTCGGGATCGAACACGATGGCGAGGGTGCGGCCGAAGACCTTCCCGACAAACTTGACCCCAAAAAGCTGAAGAAGACTGTCGATAGCCTCCTCACCAAGCACGACCCCGAAGTCGTCGCGATTTATCTCCAGATTTTTCAGGCTCAAAAGCCGGAGGGCTGGGAAGCTCTCGATGAGCTAATCGCCGCGACTCCGCAGTTGCAGCTGGGGGCGCCACCGGAAGATGAGGCGCCAGCCGAGCAGGAGACAGAATCAGAGGACGGAGACGATACTGACTCTGAGTCCGCGACTGATGTGAGTGAGAAGTAGCTTG
>JBCCBR010000614.1:0-2240 GCA_039033935.1 Verrucomicrobiota bacterium | reverse complement strand
TTTCAACACCGCTCCGCGTGCGGGCTCTTCTGAAGTCTACATTCACGAAATGCCCGGTGGCCAGTTCACCAATTTGAAAGAGCAGGCCAATGCCATGGGGCTCGGTCATCGTTGGCCCGAGATCGCGCGCACGTATGCCGAGGTGAACCAGCTCTTCGGCGACATCATCAAGGTGACGCCGAGCTCCAAGGTCGTCGGCGACATGTGCATGTTTCTCATCACTCGGGGCATCAAACCTTCCGAGGTGAAAGATCTCACGCCCGGAAGCGTCGACTTCCCCGAGTCGGTCATCGACATGCTCTGGGGTGGCCTCGGCCAGCCCGACGGAGGATGGCCCGCTGAGATTCAGAAAGTGGTTCTCGGCGATCGCAACCCGACCACGATGCGTCCAGGTGACCTCGCCGAGCCGGTCGATCTTGAGACAGTACGCACGGAGCTATCCGCAAAGATCGGGCGCCCCGCGAACGAAGATGATCTCTACAGCCACCTCATGTATCCGCAGGTGTTCGAGGACTTCGATAATTTCCTGAAGGACTTCGACCGTGTCACCGCCCTGCCGACGACCTCCTTTTTCTACGGGCTCTCCGTCAGCGAGGAAATCTCCGTCGAGATCCAGCCGGGCAAGGTGCTGTTCATCAAGCTTATCGGCATCAGCGAGCCGGATTCGGACGGTCAGCGAAACATCTTCTACGAGCTCAATGGAATGCCGCGCGAAGCGCAAGTCGTTGACAAGGAGAAGGCGCCAAAGAACGTCGTGACCAAAGCGAAAGGCAATCAAAATGATCCGCTGCAAGCAGTCGCTCCGATGCCGGGCATGGTCACCGAGGTCAATGCCGAAGTTGGCATGAAGGTGAAGGAAGGCGATGCCATCGTCACGCTCGAAGCCATGAAGATGCTCACGACGATTTCAGCAAGCCAGGACGGCACGGTCACCGAGATTCTGGTCAGCAAAGGCGAGGCCGTGGAGACCGATGATCTGCTTGCGAAATTGGAGGCATAAGGCGTAGCGAGGGCATTCCTGCCTTCATCCCACCTGCCATTGCACGAGGGCAAGAATGCCCTAGCTACGATCCAGCTAGAAATCGCTGATTAGATATCCTGCCGCTAATAGAAAGAAAGCGGCAAAGACGATGCTTCCCGTCGCCTTTGGGTTCCCCATGCCGGGAACGAACAGGGAGACGACCACAAATAGGAATCCAGCGATTCCGAGACTCAACAGCAGCCAAGCAAAAAACAATCGAACCGTCATGGTGATAGTCTGCATGAGGTTCTTTGCTACGCCGATTACAACTGGGGGATCGATTTATACCACGTGGCCGAAAACCAAAAATCCCCCGCACAGAAAAACCATGCGAGGGATTCGAGGGAGGGAGAATCATCAATCAGCTCTGCGCAGCGCGTCTCCGAGCGGCCTTCTTCTTGGCCATTTTTCTAGCGGCAGCCTTCTTAGCAGCCATTTTCTTTTTGGCCGGAGGCCGTGTCTCCACTAACTGACCACGCCAGGCACGCAGGGTTTCCATGAGGAGTTTGAACTCTTCTTTTGTGATTCCCTTCGGAACGACGGCCACTCCGGTGCTGAGGGGGAGGCGCAGCATGTTCGGTTGGGCATTCGCGTTCTGTTGGCGGGCGCGCTTGCGAGCGGCGGCCTTCTTCTTTGCCGGGGCACGCTCCGGAAGCTCCGGCTCGAGCTCGAGGGTTTGCAGACCGGCCAGTTCATCATTCTTCCGATAGATCCGGCTCGCGCGTTTCGCGCCCTGCTCCGTGAATCCACGGGAAAGCAGAAGCTCGATCAGTTCGAGGCGTTTCTTGTGACGAGCGGTGCGCCAGAGATTGCGGAAGGTGAGCGGAGACAGGGCGGCCTTCTGCAGGTGAGGGCGACGATCTTCGTCAGAAGAGGCATCAAGGATCGCGGCGCCGACGGGTGAAATACGGAGTCCATCGCCACTCTTCTCGAGCAGGTCATAGGCACGCATTGCACCGATGGTTTTGACCGCGGCACCGTGAAGGCTGGCGTAGTCGAGAGCTTTGAGGATCTCGGGCCGCTTCAGCGTCGCGCTGCGGTCGGATTGATAGGCATCCAGCTTGCGCAGGAGTTCCACTGCTTCTTCAAGCAGTACAAATGGGAATCGGGGGCTTCTTTTATTCATCGGCCCGACTATAAGCTTAAAATTCCAATTTTAAAGCTAAAAATGCCTCGCGGCGAGCGAGCCCGTGCGAGTGGCGGTGGTCGGCGGCGGTCG
>JBCCBR010000613.1:0-2261 GCA_039033935.1 Verrucomicrobiota bacterium | reverse complement strand
CGGGGTGCCGACGCCACCACCGATCCCCGACTACGCGATCGACGTGCGGAAGCTATCCCGGCATTTCGGCATGCTCCACGCCGTGCGGGACATCACCTTCGCCGTTGAATACGGGCAGGTGGTCGGCTTTGTCGGGGCAAACGGAGCCGGGAAGACAACCACGATGCGGATCCTCGCGACCCTCGAATACCCCACTTCAGGGGCAGCTCGCATTTGCGGCTTCGACGTCCTCAAGCAGCCAGCCGAAGTGCGTCGCCGGATCGGGTGGATGCCCGACCATTACGGCACCTACACCAACATGACGGTGCTGGAGTATCTCGACTTTTTCGCGCGGGCTCTCGGCTACCGCGGCGAAGAGCGGATCGAGCGCATTGTCGAGGTCATGGAGTTCACCGACCTCACCAGTCTTTCCGATCGCCTCATCAACAAGCTCAGCAAAGGCATGGGGCAGCGGCTCTGTCTCGGGCGAGCGCTGATCCATGATCCCGACGTGCTCATCCTCGACGAACCAGCAGCCGGTCTCGACCCCAAAGCGAGAGTCGAGTTGAAGCATCTCATCCGCATCCTCGCCGAGGAGGGCAAAACCGTTTTCATCAGTTCGCACATCCTCAGTGAGCTCGACGAGATGTGCGACTCCCTCCTCTTCATCAACCAGGGACAGGTCATCCATCATGGCAGCTCTGAGGCGCTGCGGCGCGGAAAGACGGAGAGCTGCATCTACACGGTGCAGGTCGCCGGCGACCCCGAACAACTCCAGGAGTGGGCGCTCATGGCTCCTAATGTCGCTTTCAAAGAGACGACCAAACAAGGCGGACGGATCGAGATTGATTCGGTCGAGCCAGAGATCATCGCGACGGTGCTGCGACGCATGATCAACGAAGGCATCTCAGTGATCGATTTCCACCAGGAAGAACGCAAGCTCGAGGACGCTTTCATCGAAATCCTCGGCGAAATCGAATCGACCGGCACGCCGATTGTTTCCTGAAACTCCCAAGCGATCGAAGCTCCAGTCTTGATGTCCACCAACGAACTAGCGATAGACAAAAAGCTCAGCGACTTCCCCGCTCAGCTGAGTCCGATGGTGGTGAAAGAGCTGCGTCAAGGGATGCGGACGCATCTTTTCACGATCGCGTTCATCCTCCTCCAGACGATGATGATCTTCTGCCTGCTCCTTGGGCTGGCGCCAACGTCATCGAACGGTTCGACGGAGTTCTTCTGGTTTCTGATCATCCTCACACTGCTTTTCATTCAGCCGCTGCGAGGCTTCAGCGCCCTCAGCCAGGAGTATCAGCTCAACACCATGGACCTGATCCAGCTGACTCGGCTCGATGCCTGGCGGATCACCCTCGGCAAATGGTTCGCGCTCAATGCCCAGGGTCTACTCTTCGCCGTCGGTGTGCTGCCTTATGTGGTGATGCGCTACTTTCTTAGTCAGGTCGACATCATCGCCGAGCTCGGCTTGATCGGCGTGGTCATGCTGGGGAGTCTCGTCGGCACAGCGATTACGATCGGGTGTTCTGTTTTTCGCAACGTGATCCTCCGAGGCTGCATCATGATCGGGGTCTTCATTGGCGCGTGGGCCTCTGTCGCGGCGATCAGTTTCAGCAACTTGACCGGGTCGAGGGGACCGAGTGCGGCTCTTCTCACGATGGTCGCGGTAGCCTGTCTCTACAGCACCTTCTTCTTCCTCTCCTTCGGAGCCGCACGTATTTCGCCACTGGCGGAAAATCATGCCACCCGCATGCGGATCGGCTCTCTCCTCTTTTGCGCGCTGCTCACGCTGTTCTTTTTCTGGGACCTCAAGATGAGCGTCTTTGTGGTGTCGTTCATCGTCATGGCATTCGCCTGTATTGATGCCTTCACCGCTCCCGAGCCGATCTACGATGCCGTCATGCCGAGCTTTCTCCGGGTTCCCGGTAGCCGATTGGTGGCCTGGTTTCTCGCCCCGGGGCCCGTCACCGCCTTCGGCTTTTTCGTTGTCGGGATGTCTCTCTGCGCGGGCCAATACCTGCTCTGCGATCGAATTCACGGGACGGTCAATCTCGATCTCGTCGAAAAAATCGTTCACTTGTTTTCTCTGGCGAACGCTGTCGCGCTGCCGACTCTGACCACTTCCCTGATCTTCCGAAAACCGATCAGCTTCACGCTCCAGTTCGTCTTCTACGCCTCAACCCAGGGGGTCCTTCTGATCATCTCGCTCCTCTCCCATGCGCTGATTGGTGTGGCCAATGACCACAAGGAGCTGATCTACAGCATCGCTG
>JBCCBR010000612.1:0-2266 GCA_039033935.1 Verrucomicrobiota bacterium | reverse complement strand
GAACGCGCCGTTGATTCGATCGTTGGCCGAAGAGACTACCGAAATCGATCCGCTCGAATACCACACAACGCTCGAAAACATGTTCGCCTCATCCTTCCTGCTGACCTGCTCATGACCGCAGACGGGGGCAGCCTCGCCCGGGCAAGCCGCGCTGGCGTGCTCACCGCAGTCGAAGATCAGAAGATCATCAGCCTGCTCCCAGACCGTCTCCGGAGCCCCGAAAATCATTGGGTCGCTGTCACTCAGCGCGCTCGGGTGATTGTCCACTCGGCCGATCGGGTCAAGCCAGAAGAGCTTTCAACCTACGAGGCTCTCGCCGACGAACAGTGGAAGGGTCGTATCGTGATCCGGTCTTCCTCCAATTCTTACAACCAGTCGCTCATGGCCACCATCATCGAAGCCAATGGTGAGGAAAAAGCTCTCGCCTGGGCCGAGGCGATCGTCGCGAACATGGCTCGCTCACCTCAGGGTAACGATCGCGATCAGGTCCGCGCCGTCGCTGCTGGCCTCGCCGATATCGCGGTGGTCAACACCTACTACATCGGTCTCCTCGCCAAGTCTGAGGATGAAGCAGATCGAGAAGTCGCTGAAGCTGTTAAGATTTTCTTCCCGAACCAAGAGGGCCGTGGCGCTCACTTCAACATTTCCGGGATCGGAGTGACGAAAGCATCGAAGAAGCAGGAGCTGGCAGAGCAATTTATCGCCTTCCTCCTTTCGGACGAAGTCCAGTCAATCTACAACACCAGCACTCACGAATACGCCGTCTCCAAAACAGTCGAGCCGAGTGAGCTTCAAAAAGAGTGGGGCGAGTTCAAGGCAGACGAGGTGCCTCTCTCGACGCTCGCCGATCACAACGCGGACGCTGTCCGCCTCTTTGACGAAGCTGGCTGGGAGTAAGTGGTGAACGAGTCCGGCACCGACAGACACTCGGGCCGGGCTCCGGCGATGGAAGGGGGATATGGTTCTCAAGTGCCCTTCCGGCCACCCTCTCCGCACGAGTCCATCCCTTCTCGCAAGTCGAGTTGGATGTCTCTGATCAGGCTCCCCGATGGTTGGGGAGCCTTTGTTTTTCTGCTGACGGGGCTTCTGTTTGTCCCCGTCTTTCTCGTGTTGCTCCATCTCGGGCAGACCGGCCCGAAGTGGGATCACATCACCGAACACGTCCTCGGCTCCTACACTTGGAATACCGTCTGGGTCACCGTAAGTGTTTCGATTGTTGTGCTGCTGGTCGGCATCCCGACCGCGTGGTTGGTGAGCCGCTATGAGTTTACCGGTCGGCGCTGGTTCGCGTGGCTGCTGATTCTCCCACTTGCCTTGCCGACCTACGTGTCCGCATTCGTCTATTACGACGTGGTGCAGCAGGCGATCCCGCTGCGGATCTGGATTCGCTCGGAGTGGGGCATCGAGGCCTTCCTCGCTTCGGAGCCGATCATTCGGAATTCGCTCCTCGTCGTGACGCTCAGCTCAGTGCTTTTCCCCTACGTCTACCTCGCCTGTCGGGCGAGCTTTTCAGATCAGGGTGGGCGACTCTACGAGGCAGCGCGTAGTCTGGGGAAATCCCCCCGCGCCGCTTTTTTCTCGGTGATCCTGCCAATGGCGCGGCCAGCCATCGTCGCCGGTCTGGCGCTGGTGATCATGGAAATCATCAACGACTACGGTGCGGTCCATTACTTTGGAGTGCCGACCCTGACCGAAGGGATTTTCCGCACTTGGATCGGCCATGAAGATCGCATCTCCGCGCTGAAGCTTGCTTCGATCGCGATTGTTGCGATCACGATGCTGCTCGTCTTCGAGAAGCTGTTGCGCGGTCGGGCTCGTTTCGAGGACTCCCGATCTCAGCCTCTCGCGCGGATTCCACTTCGGGGGACACGATCGATCCTCGCAGTCGTCATCTGCCTCATTCCACTGACTGCCGGATTCTTCTATCCGGTTTGGCGACTCGCGAGCTGGGCTTCGACTGGTCTCTTTTCGGGGCGTCCCGGTCGATTCGAATTCAGCTCTGAAATACTCGCGGGTACGACAGTGGCGCTGGCGACTGCTGCGATCGTGACAGCGCTCGCGGTGGTTTTTGCCTACGCGGTGCATTTGCGACCAAAAACCTGGCGGGCTGGAGCTGGCCGCATCGCTGCTCTCGGTTACGCGACTCCGGGAGTCGTCGTCGCCCTCGGGGTGATGGCCACGCTTGGTGCCTTTGATCGCTGGGATCTGCCATTGCCCCTTCTGAGCGGGACTTTTTTTGCGATCGGCTTTGCTTATGCGGTCCGGT
>JBCCBR010000611.1:0-2287 GCA_039033935.1 Verrucomicrobiota bacterium | reverse complement strand
CGATCGGCGGTGCGATCGGAGACGGGACAGGAGCCGTGATCGGGGGAGTTTCCGGAGCCGTTATCGGATCTGGAATCGCGAGACGCCGGGCCTACTGAATGAGCTACCGAAGTTCGCGGCGGCGATCGATGTGGACAGCCTGAGCACCCCTGCGGTAAAGGACGAAGCAATCCGCGATTTGATCCGCCGGACGGGGCGCTGAACTTTTTCTATCCCCCAAACTCATCCCCGTGATATTTCCGCTCGAGCCGGCGAAGGTGTTGGCCTCGATCCTTTTCATGCGTGCCTCGGTGAGGTGCGCGTTGGCGATCCGAGTCACCTTTTCCTTTTCGAAAGCGAGGTGTCGTCCGGGGCGCAGGCCGAGGATCCGGCCGCCGGCGACGAATATTGGCAGATCGGGTCCACTGTGGGTCTGGCCTGCCCCGGAGCCGCAGACGCAGATGGTGTTGTCGATTACGATGCCGTCGCCTTCGGGTGCATTTTTGAGGCGGCTGAGGAATTAGTCAAAGCGCTCAGCACCGAAGCGGTCGCGGCGAAGACTAAGACTCGACCGAACAACGTCGGTTGCCGGCAAAATCGATTTCAGACGGTTACTCAACTCTAAACCCCCTCCAGAAAAACACCTGCCCCCGGCATCTGAGCCTTCCCCCACTCGACGATAGCTTCGAGGACGGGGCGAAGCGCATCGCCTTTCGGCGTCAGATGATACGTCTCCCGCCCGGCCCGCTCGGGTGATGGCAATCTCTCAACGAGTCCGTGATCAACCAGTCTCGCGAGCCGATTAGACAGGATATTGGTGGCGATGCCTTCGGGCGATTGCTCGAATTCCTTGAAATGGGCGCAGCCGCGCATGAGATCACGCACGATCAGAAGCGTCCATTTGTCCCCGAAAATATCGAGGGAGCAGGCGAGAGCGCAGGGTGAGCGACGATGTGATTTTTCTTTTCCGGCCATGCACCGACAAGATATCCGCTGAGTCGGTTGCTGCCAAGGGAACGAAATGGATCCGGAAAAAACACGGTCGGAGCAATTTTTGGGGAATAAAAGTCAGGCTTGGTTGCTCTTATCGTCGGAGACCACGGAAATTCGAATGTGTCGAAGGCCGTCACGCTCTCTCGCTTCCAGCAAACTCACTCCATCCTTACCATGATTCAAATCACCCATACCCAACACCTGACCGGAACGACTTTCGGTCGTATCGCTACTCTTTGCGCCGCTTTTGCACTCGGCGCGTTCACACTGTCGGGAGCTGATCAAGGCCCCAGGTTTATGGACGACTATTCAGAAGCAGTCGAGGCTGCGACGGAGGCAGGGAAACCTGTCGTGGTTGTCTTTTCGGCGAGCTGGTGCCCTCCCTGCCAACAGATGAAGCGGGCCGTTTATCCAAGTAGCGAAGTAGCGACCTACCACGACCAGTTCGTCTGGGCTTATCTCGATGCTGACGAAGGCAAAAATCGCGAAGTGATGGAGAGTCACCAAGTCCAGGGAATACCTCATATTGCTTTCCTCGGTTCCGACGGAGAAGTGCTCGGACAGTTCAGTGGCGGCGTCAGTGCGACAACCTTCGCTGGCTACCTCGAGTCGGTTTTGCGTCACACGGCTTCGACTTCGGAGCCGACTTCCTCGATTGAGGCTGCTCCCGGCAAAGGCAGTGGCCCCAAGAAGAAAAAAGGGAGTGGTCCGAAGAAAGAGGACGACGACGATGACGACTCGGAGGAATCTGACTGAGCGAGTCTGAATTGATTTCGCGGTGGCTCGCCTACCGATTTTTCGATCAGCGAGCGCCGCGACGTAAAAGATATAGCAGGCTCTCAGATCACCAAAGCATCCACTGCAGTTTAGCTTCTTGAAGCTCTGAAACTAGGGCTCGAGATCTCCTGACGCGTCTTCGGCACTATCCGATGAACTCAATCTCCGTCGAAGAGCTGATCGAGCAGCATTACGAGGGGCTCTTCCGCTTCGCCCTGAGTCTCTCCAGAGATCGAGATCTTTCAAGCGACCTCGTTCAACAGACCTTTTTTCTGATGGTCTCGAAAGCTCGGCTGTTACGCCAGCCGCGCCGAGCGAAATCCTACCTTTTCACGACGCTCTATCGAGAGTTCCTCAAGCACCAGCGAAAGGAGTCGAGAGTATTGCCGATCGAAGAGGTGATCGACCCTACCGTCAGTGGGTCGGTTGCATCTTCAGATATCCTACCCTTCGAGGCCTGCGACGGAAACGCTGCTCTCGCAGCCCTCCATTCGCCTTGGTTCTGGGTGCTGCTGACGCTGTCGCTCGGAGCTGGCGT
>JBCCBR010000610.1:0-2293 GCA_039033935.1 Verrucomicrobiota bacterium | reverse complement strand
CCAGCTGAGCCAGGACCAGGGGGCATTTAAGAAGCAACCGGCAATCGCAAAGCTGAGGGAGATCGCAAGCGCTGTAGCAAAGAAGGGCCAGTTAAAGCGCACAATATTCGCGACGCCCTCATACCGGGATCTCAATGGGGCCATGATTCGATTTCTCCTTTCCTCCACCAGTAGGGAATGTCCTCCAGCAGAAAGGCGTTAGCGACTCTCAAATCAGAAAGACCGAGCTCCTCGAAAAAAGGAACCGTCGCCGACAGGACCCGCATTGGCTGAGGCTTCCAGCCGGTCCGGACGCCTTCGATCGATATCACTTTCTTTGCGGCTTGGTCATAGGAAAATGAGAAGGGCATCGGACCAGCGAATTTTCTGGCTTCTTTCCAGTTGGAGAAAGGAGAGCCCTCGGGGAGATCGGCGTCCTTATCGCAGCGCTCAGCCGTCACCGTGAGTCCCGAACCCGATTCAACTGAGTCTCGGCTCGGGGTGTCCTTCCAGTCGATCTCCGTAAATTCATAGCTGTATTGGGTGAAGAGGCTCCCGAGCCGTTTCATGGAACGTCGATTCGTCTCCGAGCCGAGGATGTAGAGGCCTCATCTTCTTTTGCCCGCGGCTGTCTCGTATCGCGCAAAGATTCGGTAGCCGATCAGGATGAAATCGCGTCCTGTAAACTTCGGCATGCCCTTCGGTCGGAGTCCCTTTGTGTCGACCATCGCGGCAGCAAGGAAACCGAATTCTTCATTCACCAAGTCGAGCGAAAACGGAGCGGGAAGAAGACCTGCAAGCTCTCTCTGCGGTGCGACGAAACCGACCACAAGAGACTTCCGAAAATAGGCCTCTACGGCAAAAGGATGGTAGCGGCGAGATCGCAAAGAAAGCATGGCGTGCGCTCCGTAAGTATTAACGATCCGAGGGTCAGCCGCGAAGCTCTCGGTTTAATCCAAACTCATAGAAAGCGACCAAAGCGATAAACAAGAGCGCGTAGACTGCATTCATCGCGCCCCAGAGTAAGAGGTCTCGGGCGAGGAAATATTCCATCGTGTTCATGGTCGCGACGAGCACGATCTGGAAGACGGCACAGATCCGCGATTTGATCCCGGAGAGAATCCAGGCGGCAATTCCAATTTCACCAAGGCCGATTCCTCGAGTGATCATCTCCGAGTAGGTGTCCCCGAGAATGCGCGAGACAATTTCGTGATGCCTCGGGACAAGCATCAGCACCTTGCAGATCAATCCGTTGATCAACCAGACCAGTGCAATAAGGACCTGACAGATGCGGATCAGGGTAGGGCGCGACATGGTGTTATTTAAACCATTCGAGGCGATCGCGGCAAGGCAACAGGCAAGCCGAAGCTGGGGCGAACTGAACCCGGCCCCGGAATGAGACAATTGACTTTGAAATTCCCTGGTAGCTCTCCACCTTGGGGGCATGGCAAAAATCGGGACTCCATTCACAGCAGGCGCAACGCGAGTGATGCTCTGCGGATCGGGAGAATTGGGGAAGGAAGTCGTGATCGAGCTGCAGCGCTACGGAGTGGAGGTGATTGCAGTTGATGCTTATGCCAATGCCCCGGCGATGCAGGTGGCCGATCGATCCCACGTCATTTCAATGCTCGACGGGGCTGCTCTCAGAGCTGTGATTGAGCTGGAGCAGCCTGATCTTGTTGTGCCCGAAGTCGAAGCGATCGCAACAGAAACCCTCGCGGAGATCGAAGCAGAGGGAGCGGTCACCGTCATTCCGACGGCCCGAGCGACTCAGCTGACGATGAATCGGGAGGGCATCCGCAGGCTTGCTGCCGAGGAGTTAGGGCTGAACACCTCGCCCTACCGCTTTGCCTCGACTCGTGAGGAGTTCGACTCGGCCATTGCTGAAATCGGCCTACCGCTGGTGGTCAAGCCGATCATGAGTTCCTCTGGAAAAGGCCAGAGCACCGTGCGATCTGAATCCGATCTCGATGCCGCGTGGCAGTATGCCCAGGAAGGCGGGCGAGCCGGTGCCGGGAAGGTGATTGTCGAAGGCTTTGTCGATTTTGACTACGAGATCACCCAGCTCACGGTCCGCCATGTCGGCGGGACCTCCTTCTGCGAGCCGATCGGGCATATCCAGGTAGATGGGGATTACCGTGAAAGCTGGCAGCCACAGCCCATGAGTGCCGTTGCCCGCGAAAAAGCGCAGGGCTACGCCAAAGCAATCACTGAGAATCTGGGCGGCTACGGTATCTTTGGGGTCGAACTGTTTGTCAAAGGTGATGAGATCATTTTCTCGGAGGTTTCACCGCGCCCTCATGACACCGGCATG
>JBCCBR010000609.1:0-2297 GCA_039033935.1 Verrucomicrobiota bacterium | reverse complement strand
GAGCCACTCGCGGTCATCATGACCATTGACGAAAAAACGATGGCTCATGGCGAAAAACATCTCATCCTCAGCGACTACGTTTCCGAAGGGTGGTTCCGTTGATTTTCCCCACCAATGGAGCGCGAGATTGATCAGTTCATCCGATACATCGCAGTAGAAAAAGGGCTTTCGGATAGCTACCAACTTCTTGTCCGAAGGTCCCTCGAAGCATTCGCGCAGTGGATGGCGGATCGCACCGGACGCGCCGATCCGCAACAGGTCGGGGTGAAACACATCACCGACTACCTTGCGGAGCGTCGGCTCGATGATCGGCTTTCCGCCTCCAGCGTGCGTGTGAATCTGATCGCGCTCAAAGTCTTCTTTCGTCACCTCGCTTCGAGCGGCAAGGTTACCACCGATGCCGCAGACCAGATCGATTCGCCGCGTCTCGAGAAATACCTACCCGACACCCTGAATGAGCCGACAGTCCGACAGCTCCTCGAGTCGATAGACGATGCGCTTCCGCTGTCGCGTCGGGATCGAGCCATCCTCGAGCTGCTCTACTCCAGCGGTCTCCGTGTCTCGGAACTGACGAATGCGCGGCTCGAGAATCTTTTTCTTGAGGAGCAATCAATCCGCGTCACTGGCAAGGGGAACAAAACGCGCGTCGTCCCCGTCGGCAGCGACGCGAGGAAAGCGCTCGGAAATTATCTCGAAGGCGAGCGCCCCTCATTGGTGAGCCGACACAGCGGCAGTGAGATCTTTCTTTCCAAGTGGGGGAAAAAGCTCAGCACCACCCGGATCTGGCAGATCGTGAAGGAGCGCGCCCGACTCGCCGGCATCGATAGCAACATCTATCCCCACCTTTTACGGCATTCCTTCGCGACGCACCTCCTCGGCAACGGAGCCGATCTGCGGGTCATTCAGGAGTTGCTCGGTCATGCCGACATCTCGACGACCCAGATCTACACCCATGTCGATCAGAAGCACCTGCGCGGCATCCATCGCAAGTTTCACCCGCGAGGATAGAAAGTGCCATGGGCATCCTGCCCATGGGTAGTTAGTTTACGGCTCCTCGACTACAGCGCAGAACCGGTCGAGGAAACCTCGTCGCAACCTCTTTCCTGAGATCGGATATCGAAACCGTCGAAACCAGGGGCAGGATGCCCCTGACACAAGGTTTGGCAGATCCGCGCCACCCCTTTCATTCGCTCCTTCCCACTCGTGGCAGTATTGCAGTACCCTCCTGAGTTTGGTAAACTCGGTCGTGGGAAAGACGATTCATTGGGGCCTGACTTGCGTTGCGAGTTGGCTTTTATCTCTCGGAATACTGGGCGCTCAGATTCCCGGCACGGCCGAGGAGCCGTCTGTTACGGGAGCCACGGGCACCAGAGCAGGGGAGGAGCAGTCTCGGTCGCGGGTCGTGGGCGGCGCGGATAGTGACGCCGCACCGCGCGAACAGATTGTGGTCACTGGCGGCGATCCTCGAGTCCGGGTCCGCTTTCGCAACTATGCCACGGTGCTCCGCGATGAGTTCCGGGCGACGCTCTACAAGTTTCGCCCGGAATTAAAAATGGATCGAGACAGTTGGAAAATTCCCGTGGATATCGAGCTTTGGGGCGAAATGATCGACGTCTACCGCGGCGATAATCTCAGGACCAAAGTCGAAATTCTGACTGGTGCCGATATCCGGGTCGCGCTCTACACCCGCCTCCACGATGAGTTCGATGAACGCGCCATGCGGATCGAACTGCTGCGCGCCCTCCTCCTCGCCGAGATTCTCGATCCGGTGGCGGGTCGCGTCGAATTGATTCCTGATTCCCTCGAGGTTCCTTCGTGGGTGGTGCAGGGACTCGATCAGTTTCTGGAACATCGACGGTCTGGGCGTCCCAGCGCTTTTTTTGCTGGCGTCCTGCGGAGCGGGTTGCTCCTCGAACCCGAAGAGATATTCGAGCAGGAAAACTCTGAATCGCTCGATCCAGTCAGCTTTGCGATTTTTCGAAGTTCGGCTGGCGCGATGATCGCCGCTCTTCTGGATCAAGAGGACGGAGATATCGCTTTTCGGGAATTTCTGGGCGGCTTGGTGCAAAATCCCGATGCAGAGATGTTGGCCCATCTTCGCCAGCATTTCCCGTCCTTTCGAGAACTCGATAGTGGTCTGGAGAAGTGGTGGGCGCTACAGGTCGCGACGCTCGCCGAGCAGCAGAGCTTCGAGTATCTCAGTTGGGAAGAGACCGACTCTCGGATCACCGAGGCGCTCGTGATTGAGTTTGATGGGACTGAAAAAGCGATTCCCGGCGAGGGAAGCAAAAATCTTC
>JBCCBR010000608.1:0-2316 GCA_039033935.1 Verrucomicrobiota bacterium | reverse complement strand
CGATCGAGGCGGGCGCGGATTTTATCAAGACATCCACAGGAAAAGTTTCCCCGGCAGCGACTCTCCCAGTCACTCTGGTGATGCTCGAAGCGGTCCGGGATCACTTTCTCGCGTCCGGCCAAATGATCGGGGTGAAGCCTGCCGGAGGGATCCGCACAGCAAAGGAGGCACTGCAGTATCTGGTCATGGTTAAAGAAACCGTCGGTGATGCCTGGCTCACTCCAAATTGGTTTCGATTCGGAGCGAGTTCCCTCCTCGGTGACGTCGAGCTGCAGATTGCGAAATTAATCGATGGGCCCTACCAGAGCCCTCGCTATTTCCCGAAAGGCTGACCATGTCGAAGCAAGACTCCAAAGACAAAGCTACCCCAGACCCACAGCTTCAGTTCGGTCATGCCTGGGACTACGCGCCAGCTCCTGAGAGCATGGCAGTACCTCTCAAAAAGCAGTATGAGCTTTTCATCGATGGGAAATTCACGTCGGCTTCGGGTGGAAAAACGTTCTGGTCGATCAACCCGGCTACCGGCAAGCGTCTCGCCAGAATCGCCCGGGCCGAGAACGAGGATGTCGATCGCGCTGTCGCGAGCGCACGACGCGCCTACGAAAAGACCTGGGGCCCGATGTCACCGCGCGAGCGCGGGAAGTATCTGTTCCGAATCGCTCGTCTGATCCAGGAAAAGGCCCGCGAACTCGCGGTGCTTGAAAGCATGGATGGGGGCAAACCGATCAAAGAAAGTCGCGATGTCGATCTCCCGCTCGTCGCCGCCCACTTTTTCTACTACGCGGGCTGGGCCGACAAACTTGCCTACGCCTTTCCCGGAAAGACCCCAGAGCCGATTGGCGTGGCGGGTCAGGTCATCCCGTGGAATTTCCCGCTACTCATGGCCGCCTGGAAAATTGCCCCGGCACTGGCCTGCGGTAATACGGTCGTGCTCAAACCAGCCGAAACCACCTCGATCACCGCGCTCCACCTCGCCGAAATATTCGAAGAGGCCGGGCTACCTCCCGGAGTCGTCAACATCGTGACTGGCGAAGGTGAGGTAGGCGCAGCTCTGGTCGAGCATCCGGATATCGATAAGATCGCTTTCACCGGCTCGACTGCGGTTGGCAAACGAATCGCTGCCTCAGTTGCCGGAACCGGCAAGCGGCTCACCCTCGAACTCGGTGGCAAAGCCGCTAACATCGTTTTTGACGACGCCCCAATCGATCAAGCAGTCGAAGGCGTGATTGATGCGATCTACTTTAACCAGGGCCACGTTTGCTGTGCGGGCAGTCGCCTGCTCTTGCAGGAATCGATCCACGATGAATTCGTCGGCAAACTGAAGCGCCGCATCGAGACTCTCGTCGTCGGCGATCCTCTCGACAAGAATACCGACGTCGGCGCAATCAATTCAAAAGAGCAACTCAACCGGATCGATTCCCTTGTCGCGTCCGGGATCGACGAAGGGGCCGAGTATCACGGTTCGAGCTGCCCGTTGCCCGATGACGGTTTCTGGTGTCGGCCTGCCTTCTTCACCGATGTCACCTCGAGCCATCGCATCGCCCGCGAAGAGATTTTTGGTCCCATCCTCAGCGTGATGACCTTTCGCACTCCCGCCGAAGCCGTTGCTCGGGCCAACGACACCTGCTACGGGCTCAGCGCTGGAATCTGGACCGACAAAGGCAGCAAGATCTTCAAGATTGCCAACCAGATCGACGCCGGCGTGATCTGGGCCAACACCTTCAACCGCTTCGATCCGACCAGTCCCTTCGGCGGCTACCTTGAGAGCGGGTTCGGTCGCGAGGGCGGACTCCACGGACTCGCCGCTTACGTAAAGCTGTGATCGAGAGGATCAGTGCTAGATGGACGACTGGAAAATCTGCCCGCTTTGCCAACGACCAATCCCGCCCCATCTCGAAAGCCGCCACCATCTCATCCCCAAATCAAAAGGTGGTAAAGGTGGACCGATCGCGGTGCTTCACACGATCTGTCACAAAAAGCTCCACAAGGTCTTTTCGGAAAAGGAACTGGCACGCCGCTTTTCAACCATCGAAGCCCTGCTCCAGAATGAAGAGATCGTGCGATTCGTGAAGTGGGTCAAAAAACGCCCACCCGAGTTTCAGTCGCGGAATCGGTGAGGGCGGTCCCACTTCCATAGAACACTAATTATCCAACCGTCGAATTTCCTCGATGTCAGCGAGATCCTGAAGCCTACCAGCCTTTGTTTTGGCAATAATCAATTCTTCCTTTGAGAGGTAGAAGACAGGGGTGCCATTAGAGTCAGACTCTTCGCGTTCAGTCCATGCACGATCGAAATCAACACCAGGAGGAGACGTG
>JBCCBR010000607.1:0-2327 GCA_039033935.1 Verrucomicrobiota bacterium | reverse complement strand
CGTCACGCTCGACCTGACCGCGCCCGCCCGCTCCCTGCCGCTCGTCAGGGCAGCGGAATGCGACGGGCTGATGGCGCGGATGACGGAGTTGGCCGCACTTACAGGAGGGGGAGCAACTGCTCCCTACGGAATGGGTTGAGGTTGCGACCAGCAAACAGGTCGAAAACAGCGAGGGTCGGCATGCGAAAAATCCGGACTGGCGGCAGGGCTATGGTTACCAGTTCTGGCAGTGCCGACATGGAGCCTATCGCGGCGATGGTCGCGATGGTCAGATCTGTCTGGTGATACCGGAGCACGATGTGGTCATCGCCATTACCGCGAAGACAAAACAGATGCAGGATCAGCTCGACCTGATCTGGGAGAAGCTACTGCCGGCTTTTCAGGTAGACCCACTACCGGCGGACCCCGCTGCAGTTGAGACTCTCAAACAAGTAGCTGCTAAACTGACGACTGAGACAGAAGATTGAGAGCCGCTTCGGTGCGGTTTTTTAATGATCAGACGAGCCCTTCGCCGAACACGATTCGGGGGCTGGTCGCCCTCCTGAGGGATTTTCGCAACGGCAACGCTCGCGAGCTTACCAATGGTGCCTAACGGCCGCTGCCCAGCTCGGCACGATACTGAGTTGGCGTCATCTTGTGGATTTGCTGAAACTGTCGATTGAAATTCGATTGGCTCGCATATCCGACATCGAGGGCGATGCTGGAAATGGGATCATCGGTTTCAATGAGTTTTTGGGCTGCTTTGCCGATCCTGACGACTTGAAGGTAGCGCTGAAAATTCATCCCAGTGTGTTGTAGGAAAAAGCGACTCACCGATTGGGGGTGAAGCGCGGCGACTCGAGCGGCTTCCTGCAACTGCACCGGATCACCAGCCTCCGTCTGCCGGTCGATCCAGTCGATGACTCGTCCGATCCGGGCTATTGATCGGGAGGAGGCGTGTTCGCCATACCCGAGAGAGGCGAGGGGAGTGCCCTTGCGTTTGGAAATTTCAAGCAGAAGACTGATCAGCGCAACGGCACGCTCGGATCCTTCAGGCAGTTGAAACAGCTTCTCGATCAGAGGAGTGATAGCGGAGACAGCTCGGTTTGAAAAACTGAGCCCTCGACGAGCGCGGTGCTGAAGGGTCTCGATCGATCGAAATTCAGGCAGCGAGAGGAAAGGCGAGCCAAATACTTCGGGCGCAAATTGTATCACTTTGGCACGCGCTGGCCCAGGGCCCTCGCTGCGATATTGGTGAGGTAGATTCGAGCCGATCAGGACGAGATCCCCCGAAACGAAACTAGCCAGTTTGTCTCCAACCAGTCGCTTGCCACTGCTCTCCACAATCCAGGTCAGTTCCAGCTCGATGTGTCGGTGGTAGTCATCGTGGAAGGCTTCGAGATCGTGATCGAGGCAAGTAAAAGACTGAGCGGGAGAGGATTGGATGGACTCCACAATCGCTTGCATAGCTCTAAAATCGCACGTATCGGTCAAAATTCATGATCGAATGTGAAGATAAAGCTGAACACTGTTTGCCAAAGCGTGGTCAGATCGAACGGTAGGTGGCACACTTAACTCATGTCTGGTTGCCCTTTTCACGACGCCTTCTCAGAGCAGCGAAAGGCTGGCGATGCGATGCCGATTGAATTCGAAGGCGAAGAGATCACGATGCTGCTTGGGTTCGAGGCCGTGCGGGATGCGGCGCGAGACTTTCGATCGTTTACCTCAGATACGCCGTTTCGCGTTCCGATCCCGTCGGAAGAGACGATGCGATCCGTGCGACAGCTCCCGATCGAGACTGATCCTCCGGAGCACAGCCAGTATGTGCGCTTGATCAAACCGTTTTTCCATCGGCCGCGCGAGTTGGAGTATGTGGCGCGGGTAGAGGCGATTTTGAGGGAGGCCTTGAGTGATGTGATGCTGTATCACGAGATCGAGGTGGTCCGTGATCTAGCCTTACCGCTTCAATCGCGGCTCCTGACGCTTTTGTTCAATATGGACGAATCTGAGGCTGATGTCTGGACAGGATGGGGAATCCATGTCTTTCACGATGGGGACGGTGAGGAGAAAGGGTTCATGCTGGAGGATTACATCAATCAGAAGCTCGACGAGGCTGAGTCGACCCCAGAGGCCGAGGATTTCTTCTCAGTGATCGCCCATGCCGAAGTGAAAGGGCGCAGGTTGACGCGTGCTGAGCAGGTCGGGTTTATCAATCTCGCCTTTGCCGGAGGCAGAGACACGATCATTCACTCGATTGGAGCGCTGCTGGTGCTTTGCTACGAACAGCCGGAGATCCTCGAAAAGATCCGCCAGAACGAGTCCTTGGTGGATCTCGCCGCGGAAGAGTT
>JBCCBR010000606.1:0-2328 GCA_039033935.1 Verrucomicrobiota bacterium | reverse complement strand
CCGTTACTCGGCTGGCTCGCAGCGTCGGAATCTCGAATCACCTCATTCCGCTGGAAATCGGGTCTCGGCGGTTGAATGGGAGTCGGTTGTGCGGACGGTCCCGGCTCCACGATTTCGGCTCCGCTGATTGCCTCGCCATAGCTCTGCCCAGTGAGCGAGGCAGATGCCGCCGCGAACTCATCGGCACGATCTGCATTGCCCACCGCTCGATTGAGCGAAGCCGCTAAGTCGTAGCCACGATGATCGTCGCGATTCTCATGAACGTAGGCTTCCACGATGGGAAGCGAGGCTACCCCGGCGAAGTCAACGGCCCGAGTGAGGTGTTCGTGGGAAGCCGGTGGATTGGGAGCCTCGAGGATGAGGTCGGTCGCCTCCCTCACCGCGCCTCGCTCGACATACTTGTCGACCAACAAAAAGCGAATCGCCCAGTCTTCAGGATGGGTGTTGAGGGTCTCGCGGAGAGAATTTTCCACATCACTCATAGTCTTTTCTCTAGTTCGCTAAGCTGACGTTTTTTATATTGGCTTTCGCGCACACATTGAGGACATCGATGAAGCGTTGCCCGACCGCTTCTTTGTCACAATCAATGATGACTTGCGTCTGGGTGTTCGCAATCTCGGCACTGGCTGAATACCGTGTCAGGCGATCTGTCAGATTCGGGAGCTCACGGTCATTGGGGTCGGAGTCAACCGCTTCTTTGTTGACACTGATGACTCCCTCCTGATTCACATGCACGAGCATCTGATCGATCTTTACCTCCTTGTCGTCCTGTTTTTCGACCCCGGGTAGAACCAGGCTGAGATCTGCCTCCGATTTCTGTAGTGTCGTCGTGACGAGAAAGTAGATCAACAGGAGAAAGGCCACATCGATCAGTGGGCTGATGTCGAGCTCGGGAGCTTCCTCGTTTAGAAATGGATCACTATTTGCCATGGACTTACTTCCCAGTCTGATAGGTAGAGAAAATTACGGTGGGGACACCGCCGGCCGCCGATGCTCGACTCACATCTTGAATGTGCTTGTAGGGGACATCTTTGTGCGACCTCAGATGGAGTCGGGTATTGGGGTTGCGACCCTTTGCCTGGGAAAGTCGCTGCGTGACTTCATCAATCGAGAGAGTATTGCCGTCGATATCCTTTACCGTGCCATCCATATAGACATTCAAAACGACACGCCCCTCCACCAGAGTCGGAACCTTTGCATCGCTGGCTAGCGGAATGATCACGTTCGGATCCTTGGGGTAGGTAATGATATTCGCGGTTACCATGAAGAAAATGAGAAGCAGGAAGACGAGATCGATCATGGGAGACAAATCTGCCTTGAGCCCCTGACCGGCGAACAAATCGGATTCCTTTGCCATCGACGTTTTTACAGTCTTCTCGTGGGTTACGAGTGAGACTGGTTGACTGCCTTCCGCAGCGTGTTCATGAGGTCTTCAGCGCTCTCGTCGCACTCCGCGGCGAGCTGCTGCAATCGATCCCGAAAGATGAAGTAACAAAAAATCGCCGGCAAGGCGACAACGAGACCGGATGCTGTTGTGATCAGTGCCTCGGAGATGTCTCCTGCGAACTTCGAAGGATCGCCAGTTCCGCCCTGGCTCAGTTTCGCAAACGCACCGATCATACCGGATACCGTTCCCAGCAGCCCCATCATTGGAGCTGCCTGCGCGAGGATGGAAAAGTAGTTGATCGTCCGCACCCTGACTCGGTTTGATCGACGGGATGCTGCTGCCATCGTTTCCTCGAGTTTCTCCCCCTCGAGAGCCTCGTAACCTCGCTCGCCAATATGGGCGAGGCCTGCCTCCATCACGTTCCCAAGACAGGTCGCTGATCCCTGTGACTTTTGCAGCGCTCCATCGTAATCGATCGATTCGAGGTCGGTAGCGAGTGAATTGACGAGCGGTTCAGGATAGAAATTTTTTCGTTGTAGGTCGATGAGGCAAAAGACGAGAAGACCAATCACCGCGATCGAGAACGTGCCGAGCACCCACATCGACCAGCCTCCCGCCTTGATCATCTGGAGAAGATTAACCTCTCCCGAATTCGCACCACCCGCGCTGCTCGTCGGAGCGGTAGATGCCGCAGACGGTGCCGGGGCTGACTCCTCTTCTCCGGGAATCGAAAGATCAAAGTCGTCCTGCGAATAACTGGGCAGAGAGATTCCGAGCAATAGGACGATAGTAACAAGGTGAGAGACAATTGATTTCATAAATCCACAAAAACTCCGAAAAAACGGAGCAAGTTGGCAAGAAAAACAAAAATCAGCGCGTCGACGCAACCAAAAAATGGATTTTCGGATTCGGCTGCGATGGCTCGGTTTTGGGGGCAGGGG
>JBCCBR010000605.1:0-2330 GCA_039033935.1 Verrucomicrobiota bacterium | reverse complement strand
TTGAGCAAAGTCGTCTTGCCTGATCCCGACGGCCCCATCAGAGCGAGAAATTCACCGGTCGGAACCTCAAGCGAGAGCTCCTCGACTGGGGTAACTGATTGTTTCCCCTTCAGGTAGATCTTGGTCAGGTCCTGAATCTGGATAAATGGATCACTCATATTCAGTTTTGGGTGGTGACCGGTTTAATTCTTTGCCCTTCCTCAAGATCAGCGTGCGGTGGCAAAATGACTTCCTCGCCGGATCGAATCCCCTCGACTACCCGCCGGTAGTCTTCGCGCCGCTCGTCGGCGAGCACGATTTCGCGCTGTTCGGCCCGCTGATCCTCGCCGACCACCCAAATGAGCTGCCCATCGACAACAGCAGACTCTGGAACAAATAAGCTAAGCCGATTGCGACCGGCCTGATCACTTTCCGAGCTAGCTTTTTCGTCAGCGAGTGAATAAAACCTCGCACGGACCAGCATATCGGGACGCAGTCGGGGGTCGGGATCGTAGATTCGGACTTTTGCCTGCAGCGTATTTCTCTGGATATCGGCGTCACCTGTGATCCGTGTGACGACTCCCTTGAATGTGGAGTCGGCCAGTAAGTCGGTGGTCAATTCGACAGGCTGATCAATGAGCAGGCCAGCAGCCTCATTGAGGGGAACATCGATGCGAGCCTGTAATTTTTCCGGCTGAAACAATTCGACCGCAATGGCTGACTCGGGATCGTCCATCGCCAACATGCGTTTGCCCCCAGGTCTCACATGAGTGTGATAGACGATGCCATCGATTGGGGCGATCACCCGATGGCGATCGAGTGCTAGTTGGGCTCGCTCCTGCTCGACCTGAAGCTCTCTGAGCCGGGCCTCCATCGAGATCCGCTCGAGATCGACCTGCTCGATCTCGGCATCAATCCCCACGACACTGGCTCGGAGCTCCTCGACTCGAGCGGCCTCGGCATTCCGCTGGAGACGGGCTGCGATAACTTCCTGCTTCGCAATACTTCCTTCAGGGAGCGCCTCGAAACGCTTCGATCGATCGTCAGCTTCCTCAAGCCTTGCCTCGGCCGCTGCTATCGATTTCTCCATCGCCACCCGCTTCGCTTCGAGCTGCGGGATCTGATGGCAATGCGCCTCAATCAAGCGAAGATGAGACTCGCGGCTTGCCACTGCCGCCGCAAGATCGAGCCTTGCCTCATCATTCACCAAAGTCGCGATGAGATCCCCCTTTTGGACCGCGTCGCCTTCCAAAACGTGGACCGTGTCGACAATGCCACTGACAAGAAACGGCACCTCGATAAGATAAGGATCTGGCTCAACCCATCCAGAAGCCTGGAATAGGAGCGTCGGATTCGATTGCAGATCCGTTGCAGCTTCCGCTTGGCCACCACTCCTGAGTGTCACAACAGGAGCGACTGCGACCGGTTGAGCAGGCATGAGGCGCTGCCCAAACAAGATCAGGAAAAGACCAAAAAATGACAGCAAGAGAGATATTGGAATGAGCCAAGTCGGTAGGTTGAAGCGAGGGCCCGCGTCCGAGGAAATCCGAGATTGAATGGGTCGGTCGGCGACCAGTTGATTTAGTGACATCGTTTTAGAAAGTGAATTGAGCAGATTGATCCTCTTTGCGGCTTTTCGGCAAAGAGGAGGTTTAGGAGACGCACTCCAAAACCAGTGGTAGACAGCCCAGGAAAGCGGGCCGCTCTGCTCAGATCACAGCCTGAAAACGGAAAGTCGACAGCATCTCACCGCAGCAGCCGGCGGAGGAGCTGAAACCGCAAATCGGCTCTGACAGTCGACGGAAATCACGACTAATTCCGACTTCCAATCGGACCATGTCGTGAATGAATCAGGGGCCAGCTCCCATTCGATTTGTGGAAGCTGGGGTGGCGAAGCGGTGACAGTTGGACCGAGATCTATGGTCCAGTATTCATCACAGGAGCGATCGCACGGGTTCGTCTCGGAGATCGAGTGAGACTCGCATGGTTGATTGCTACAAGGGGACGAGTCTTCAGGAGTGTGCCCGCAAAGCTCTGGCTTTGAAGCATCGTCGTCGCAACCGCTGCACTCGGAAAGGAAAATCGACTGCTGACAATGGCAAAACCCAAGGGCAACTCCTTGCGACATGGTCATCAAGACCATGAGCAGGACGATTGCTACCTTGGACAGTTTCGACGCCATAAGCCCAATCAAGATATGGCCGACAACCAATTCGTCAAGCGTCTCAACTTTTCAGGGTCTCGCCAACTCCTCTGAACTCCAGCATCTCAGCGCGGAAAGCGACTGCGATAATCCAAACACCAAAGCCCAGTTTGAAAGCAGAAAACTGACTAGGCGAGCTTCAATGCCC
>JBCCBR010000604.1:0-2339 GCA_039033935.1 Verrucomicrobiota bacterium | reverse complement strand
GGCCGAGGTCATCGAACCCGGTCTCACCCTCACGAATACGCTGGCCCAGGATCGGGCCCGGACACTGCTGGAGAGCGCCGATGATTACTTTTAAGCAGCCGCTGACTCGTCTTACGCTCGCGCTGCTCGGGCACCCGATAGCGCAAGAGCAGGCGCGCCATCAGCGCAAACGAGTTTCGACAAATCCAATACCAGAAGCCCATAAACCAATCCGTAGATCTTCCTGTCTATTCGAATCTGCCAGCGGAATTGTCAACGCCGACGCAAGGCCGCAGCTATCTCGCGATAGGCCTGGACGATACCAAACCGATCCGGGGCATGCTGATGCCGCCCCAGGATTTCGTTTATCTTCGCCAGCTTTCCGGTCGGAATCTGGCGATGCTCTCCATCCCGCCAAGTCGAGAGGCAGGTCTCGAGAAGACGCTTTCTCGGAACGCTGCGACGCAGCAGGCGGAGAAAGCCAGTTTCGCTAGTTTCTCCGCTCACCGCGCTGGCACCGATCAATCCGCGGTCCAGATCCTCGCTCCGCGGAGCGAGCGAAGAGCCGCTTCGCCAGGCCCACAGAATCACCCAGAGGATCACACCGACGAACACGCCGTGCAGGCGATAGCGCCGGATCAATTTCATCGCGCCCCCCTGCTCGACCGAGCCGTGCACGGTCTCATCAAAGACCACCCTGCTCTTGTCTCCCAGCAGCCAGAGGCAGAACTCGGGGGAAGGATCGAGGTGCATCGCCTCGTTGCTGACGAAGTAGGTATCGCTTGCCAGCACGATCAATCCTTTCCCGAAAGCACGCTCCATCACGACGGGCTCGCCTTCTATTTCAAGGACGGTCTCCCACTCGTCGGCGAGTGCTTCGAAGCGAAACTGAGATCGCCACCGGGGCGTCGGCGCTTGCTCGCCCTGCTGTTTTGATTCCGTCGTCCAACCTCCTTCGGGCCGTTTGAAGTCTCTCGGATCGGCAATCTGAAAACCGAGAAACGACAGGAGCCGCGGCCCGACTTCGAGCGCCTCGAGGATCGCTTCGCTTTCTTCAGCGGTGGATTCTTCAGGATCGTCCTCTTCGTTGCGAAAAGCCCTTCGCTGTTTCTCAATCAAATCCCGACGGCGCTCCGCCCAGGTTTTCTCTTCTTTCGTTTTGACTGGTGCAAATCGCTCCGGGACGAATTGAGGATTAACCGTAATGACCAACCGAGCCCCCGCTTCGACTGATTTGAAGAGCCCCGAATCCTCCGGGATGCGCCAGCCCACCATCTCATCTCGCGGGTAGCCGAGTATCAAAAAGGCATCGTTTTCGCCGAGATCATCGACCCGTGCGAGAGGGACCAGATTCCTCCGGACTTCGAACTCCGGCAGTCGCTCCAGAGTCTCGTAGAGAGCACGAGTTCCGAGAGGATCGGCCCGAAAACTCGCGTAGTGAGGGTAGACCCTCCCATCAATCAGGCGCCCCCTCAGCACACCGACAAAGGCGGCAATGAGAATCACGCCGAGCAGCAGCAGCACTCCCACCGCAAAAAAGCGACGATTCATGCCGACCGCCTTTCGTTGGAGACCGCGCCAGTGTTGCCGACAGGTGAGGCGTTGCGCGCTTTCTTCGAAATGCTGTCGTGATCCTCAAGGAAAGTCTCAAAACCGGCTTCCCCCAGTGAATGGAGGCCATACCAGCTCCGTTCAAAAGTGGAAACCTGACGAGCAAACGCAGCCAGAATCTCAGGATGCTGCCGAGCCCGTCGAGTCAGCTCTCCCCGGTAATCACGATTCGTTTTGAATCGGGCAATTTTTAAAAAACTGTTCTCACCGAGTGTCGCCAGACTTGCCAGGAAAAGCGCCCGTACCGCGAGCCGCGATTCACCCTTCGCCATCTGCTCTCGGGCGAGGCGCATCCATTCATCTTCCGGCAGATCGCTCGCGACAAGATCTTCGCTCTCGAGGTCAATCGCCCCTGCCGCGAGAGTTGCCTCGGAATCAGTCGGCTGCAATGGCTTCGCTTTCCTCACCAAAAGCCAGACGACCCAACCGGCGAGGGCGAGGGTCACCAGCACCAAGATCACTGAGAGCGTGGTATTGAACTGGGCAAAGGCCTCGGGATCACCGCCGCCACTGCCGGAGTAGCGATTCCGGTCACTCCGGTTCATCCAATCGCGAATCATTTCCTGAGTCTCTCTGATCGCCTCGCGAGTTGATTCGGCAAGCTCTTCGAGCCGTGCTGCGAACCAGCCCCGCTCTTCTTCGACAGCGTCTTCGGATAAGCGACGCGGCAGCCGCCACTGGTAGCGTTTCTGCCCCATCGTCTCCGAGAGAGTTGTTTCAAAGGCCTCGATCGCAGTGGCCTGGGGCAG
>JBCCBR010000603.1:0-2340 GCA_039033935.1 Verrucomicrobiota bacterium | reverse complement strand
GCCAAGCGGCAGGATCGGTCTGCGCACCGGTCCTTTGATCGAGCTTTTGCAACAGTTCACGGGTTTTCGGTTTGCGAGCCAGATCGGCCGGGGCCGCACATTCGGGGCAGACCTTGCGGACCAGACGCTGTGCCGCAACAAGGCGCACTACGGATTTCATCAGATATTCCGGCACGCCCAGATCGACAAGGCGGGTCGCGGCATCCTGCGCGGTATTGGTGTGCAGGGTCGAAAACACAAGGTGGCCGGTGAGAGAGGCATTGATCGCGATTGAGGCGGTCTCGAGATCTCGAATCTCCCCGATCATGATGATGTTCGGGGCCTGTCGCAGAATCGCCCGAAGCGCCGCCGCGAAGGTCATCCCGATCGACTCTTTGACCTGCACCTGATTGATCCCCGAGAGCAGGTACTCGACCGGGTCTTCAACGGTAATGATCTTGCGATCGGGCTTATTGATCGCATTGAGACAGGCGTAAAGCGTCGTCGTCTTGCCCGAACCGGTCGGACCGGTCACGAGGAGAATCCCATCAGGGAGCCGGATCAGCTCGTCAAATATTGCCTGGTCGTCTGAAAAGAATCCGAGCTGAGGAAGTCCGAGAGTCAGCGAACTCTTGTCAAGAATCCGCATCACGACGCTTTCCCCCGCCGTGGTCGGTATTGTCGAAACACGCAGGTCGAGATCGCCATTCCCGAATTTTGCCTGGATCCGGCCATCCTGAGGCAATCGCTTCTCCGCGATTGCCATTGTCCCGGTCATGATTTTGATCCGGCTGATGACCGAACCGGCAAGATTCGTCGGGTGAGTTGCGACCTTGTGAAGCGCACCATCGATTCGATACCGAACCCGCAACTCGCCCTCGAGAGGCTCAATGTGAATATCGGAAGCTCGGTTGGTGTAGGCATCCTGCAGGATCTGATACACCATTTTGATAATAGGAGCGTCTGCACCTTCGGCCCCATCGGAATCGACAACCGAAACACCTTGTCCGCCGAGCCGCTCGATCTGATCATTTTCGAGCTCGGTCTGGTAAAAATCGAGCTGACGCTGTTTGATCGCTGCGTCTGAGGCAACCACGAATTCAGGCTCTAACGCGAGGACGTGGCGGGCGGAGTCCAGCGCATCAAAGTCAAGCGGATCGGCCACCGCGACGACGAGCTGATCTGGCGTGCTCACGACTGGAACAATTTTAAACCGGACCGCCGCATCAGCCGGAACCGCAGACGCAACCGCCGGGTCCAATTCGACCTTACCCAAATCGAGATATTCCATCCCGGCGTTGGTCGCGAGAACCTTGGCGACATCTTCGCCGTTAACGATGTTAAGCGAGATCAGAGCCTCGAGAACAGAATCATCAGCTTTCTTCTTGTGATTCACATCCTCCATCATCGCATCCTCCACGAGCATGGATTCTTTGAGGAGTTCGATTACGTAAGAGTCGTTGGAATACAAAGCAGAAGGTGGGTGATTGGCCCTCCCGGGCACCCTGACATAGCCTCAAAATGAGGTCCAGAGCAAGCAGGAGGTAGGCGACACTAATGAAATTGAGCAATCGCGGGAAGCAAAAAAACACCCTCAGGACGACCTTTTTTTTCTGCCCGAGTTAGACCCAGGCCAGTGACCCTGGAGTCGCTTTTCAGGATTGGCAGCTCGAGGATTCAGGGCTGGGCTCCCGGTGAGGTGGAATCAATTCGAAAAGCGAGAGCTTTTCAATGCAGACGGTAGGCGTAGTCGTCGCCTGAAATTGAGACATCCGGAGGGTAGTTGACGTTCTCGAAAAAGTCGTAGCCCTCTTTAAGATTCACCCAGAAATCAAACCATCGGCTCCCGCGCTGCGCCTCCTGCTCCATGCGCTTGTCAGTCATCCGGAACGGGAGCGCGTGGACTCGAAAATACTTCTGACCGTTCTTAAGAGCAGCTTCACAGAGGGTGTAGATCTCGCTCATGTGTTCCGGGGAAACCGCAAATCCTCCGGCCGCGCCAGCACCTCCGTGAATCATCAGATCACTTCCGGTGCGGTTGTGGTGAGAATCAAAATCATTTGGAAAGCCCAGATCAATTCCGAGATGGTGCTGCGTGTCAGGCCGCATCCGGTTGAGCGATACATAGTAAAAGCCCTCAGGGGATTGCCCATCCCCTTCCCGTAGCTTGGGTCCGACAGTGCCCGCCCAGGCAGTGAGGCGGAAGACCTTGAAGATCTTAAAGTAGCGCTCGCCTTCGGGTTTGAGCCAGACCTCCAACTCACTTTCTTCTTTGAAAACACGCAGGAAGATCTCGTCTCCAAGTTGGAAACCAAGGCGTGAGAGGCGCGGTGCCAGCTCCTGCCCCATCCCGCTCGTGAT
>JBCCBR010000602.1:0-2344 GCA_039033935.1 Verrucomicrobiota bacterium | reverse complement strand
GGACTGCCGGAGGGAGGGGACGGAGGCGAGCAGCTCGTCACCTTCACCATCACCGCGGCTCCTTTTACCGCTCTTGAGACTCTCGCCAAAGCCAACGGCGTCACTCTGATTCACCAAGAGGGGATCTGGTATTTACGACCTGCTAATGATCAGGAGCTGATCGGTCGGATCTACGAGATCAACTACAATGCGCAGGAGCTCGTTACCAAAAACACTCAACAGGGAGTCAGCACGGGTAGCACAGGCGGTGGCAGTGGTTCCGGAGCCTCAGGCTTGAATCTTCAGGGATCTCCTGACTTTTTCGTGACGGAACCTTCAAGGATTTTAGAAGACATCCAGAATATTCTCAGTATCACAACGACCGGTGGCACCGTTGCAATCGCGCCGACCGCCTCAGTCGACAACCTGGCACAGCTCTCTCTCAGCGGATTTGCTCCCACTCCTGACGTGGTCGCTCGCGCGATCCAAGGGGGGCAGGACAATGCTGCCCTCGCTGGAGCGCAGCCCGGAGCGGGCGGAGATTCGGAGGCAAAAGTGATCTGGAACAGTGACTCCAACACCCTCTATGTGGTCGCAACCCGTCAGCAGCATCAGTGGATCGAGGCCTACCTCGCTTCAGCGGACCGACCCCAGCCGATGATTGCAATTGAGGTGAAATTCCTTGAGACGAGTCGGGACCCCAGTTCAGATCTTGGGATCGATTGGGATGGCGTGCTCGGCGAGACCGGTCTTGAGGCGACTCTGTCTGATGCGACTGGCCCGCTGGACCTTTCGAATGTCGGGAGCTACGCCCTTCCCACCGCCGTTCTCAGCTACAGTGATCTCAACTGGAAGTTGCGCGCCATCTTTAATGACCGCCGGACTCGCTCCGTCTCCTACCCGCGGATGGTAACGCTCGACAATCGCGAAGTTTCATTCCGTAGTGTCATCAACCAGCCGGTGTTGGGATCTTCCGCAAGCACGAGCCTTGGTGCCGGGGCGACCCAAACCTCAGCGGTCGAATACCTGCCGATTGGCACCGTCATCAACATCCTTCCGAAGCGCATGGCCGGGGATAAGATCCTGCTGAATGTCTCGGTGACCGTTTCCGACATTATCGGCACGGAATTTATCAATGGGAATCCCTTCCCGATTGCGACTTCTCGGGTCTACACCGCCCCGCTGACCGTGAAAAGTGGTTACACAGTGGCGATCAGTGGTCTTGACGCGACGCGTTCGGAAGATCAACAGCGAGGCGTTCCGGGCCTTGCCAAGATTCCGATTCTTGGTGGGGCGTTCAAGCGCCGTCAGCAAGACCGGAGTCGTCAGCATCTCATGATGTTGATCACCCCGATGGCAATTAATTCCGGCAATGGAGGGCTTACAGAGAAGCCCGTGATCCAGGAGCCCTGGAAAACAGCGGCAATGGCGGAGGCTTATCCGAAAGCACCGATTCATCACCCTCCCGCGCCCAAGCCGCATCGTCCTCTCCGGGCAGAGCCGCTTGGCGAAATGGAGCCGATTGATGATATTCCTGACTTTCACGAGTCTGCCGAGGCCAAAAAGCGCGAGCAAACATTCGGGCGCAAGCCCAGTGAGGCAACGGTGACGGCTCGCACTCTTGCCGCAAGCGTTGAGGAGGCTCCTCAACCCACCGAGAGAATCGAGGCTCCTGCGGCCGATCTTGCCGAAACCGATGAGGTTGGAATGGGGCCGAGGATCAGTGACCCACCAGTGGATCTTGGTCCTGCTCCTTCCAGTAGCTCCACCGCTACCACTTCATTACGAGAGCTTGCCGCTCAGCCCAAGCCAGGACCAAGGCCGATTCAGCCGATCACCATCTCGGATGGCGATGAACAGGGCGCAAAGGTGTCGAAACTGATCGCCGAAGTGGGTCGATTGAAGCGCCAGCTTTCCGATATTCCCGAAGGCGAAGATCAACTCGCCCAGGCCTATGCCGACACGATTGTCGACGTCTACCAGTCCACCCAAGAGTTGCTCGCCCAGGTCGAAGAGGTCCGGGGAGACAAGAACGTCCCGCTGCAAGGGGACCTCGGAGACGTCTGGTGGGATCTGATCCAGCTTAAAACCCAAGCGGTCAAGCTGAGCCGCCGCACCGACGAAAACCTCGCCGTGACGATCGAGCCGTAGGTCTTCGGTGGGTAAAACCCAATTTCCTTTGATCGCGTGTCTCTCAAGAAGTGCGGTCATCGTGAGCAAGAAGTGACGCGTCGTCTCGCCCCAATTTTTGGGGCGGGGCGGCGTTCCCTTTTTAGTAATGGCAAGCGATCCAGGTCGATTCAATGCGAAAAGGCCCGCCCCGAGGGATTACAAATCCTCGGTGATTTTCCATCAGGACAATGAG
>JBCCBR010000601.1:0-2350 GCA_039033935.1 Verrucomicrobiota bacterium | reverse complement strand
GATCCAAGATCCAAGATCCAAGATCCAATTCCTATGAACGTTTCCCTCAAGTGGCTCAGTGATCATGTCGATTTCTCTGACTATTCGATGCAGCAGCTCGACGATCTGTTGACCTTTGCTGGCATCGAAGTTGAGGGGGTGCAGCAGATGCCTGAGAAATTGGTCGTCGCCGAAGTGCTGTCTTCAGAAAAACACCCCGATGCCGACAAGCTTTCCGTCTGCCAGGTTGACGACGGATCAGGGACGCCTCGCCAGATTGTTTGCGGGGCCAAAAATTACCAGGTCGGCGATAAGGTTCCGCTTGCCTTGCCTAGCTGTGAGCTCGATGCCGGCGACGGAAAAACGTTTCAGATCAAGGAGGGAAAACTGCGCGGTGTCGACTCACTCGGAATGCTCTGCGCTGCTTCCGAAATTGGGCTGACGGATGATGCTGACGGGCTGCTCATCCTTTCTCACGATGCAACCCCTGGTGTGCCGCTATCGGAAATTTATCCAGCTGTTTTCGAGCTCGAAATCACTCCGAATCGACCCGATTGCCTCAGTCACCTCGGTGTCGCTCGAGAACTTGCAGCTCTCGCGGAACAGCCGCTCAAGGGGAAAACTGACCACGGCACTTCCGCCACTTCGACCCGCAAGGCAAAGGCTAACGAGATCAAACTCGCGACAGAGGGTTGCCCTTATTACACCGCCCGCATGATCCGAGGTGTGACCGTTTCGGACTCACCCGACTGGCTCAAAGAAAAGCTCGAATCGATTGGCTTGCGCCCGATCAACAACGTCGTCGATATCACCAACTACGTTCTCATGGAGATGGGGCAGCCACTCCACGCCTTCGACTCCGCGAAGCTCGATGGCGGCATCGTTGTGAGAACAGCAGAGGCAGGCGAAACCTTCGCTGCGCTGAACGGAGAAGACTATGCCTTAACGGGTGAAGAAGTCGTCATCGCTGATCAGTCGCGGGTTCTTGCGCTCGGCGGGGTGATGGGAGGGGAAGACTCCGGTGTAACTGAGTCGACGACCGATATTCTGCTGGAAAGTGCGTGGTTCGATCCGCCGACGATCCGGCGAGCTGCCCGGACTCACGTCCTTCATTCGGACTCGAGTTACCGCTTTGAACGTGGGGCCGACCCCTACCAGGTGGGCGGGGCCTCTGATCTAGCGGTCAGCCTCATTCTCGAATTGGCTGGGGGAAAGGCGGATCCGGAACTTCTTGTCGCGGGCAAACCTCCAGCTCCACCAAAGCCGGTGGCTTTGGATCCTGATGAGTGCCGAGCCCTGATTGGGGACACAATTTCTGATGATCAAATCAAAGGCATTTTGAATTCACTTGGTCTCAAGCTGGAGAAAAAGAGCTGGACCATCCCGAGCTATCGTCTCGATCTGGAACGCTCTGTTGATCTCATCGAAGAAGTGGCTCGGGTTTACGGGCTCGATCAGGTGCCATCTCGACAAGAAGCCTGGTTCTCTCCGGCTTCAAAGGCTGATCAGTCCCATGATTTCCTCTCGGGCTTGAAGCGAGAGTTGAGTGCGCTTGGCTTCTTTGAGACGCGAAACCTGAAGCTGATCTCTGGTGAGCAACTCAGCGATGATGTAGCGACCAATCACCGGAGCATGAGCCCGATCCGGCTCAAGAACCCACTCAATGATGAGCAGGACTATCTTCGCCCCGGCTTGGTCCCTGGCCTGCTCGCGACAGCGAGCCGGAATGTTCGCTTCGGAAATTCTGATCTGCGACTGTTCGAGGCGGGGAGAGTCTTCACCGCGACTCCCAAAGGTGGCGAAGTCGAGCACGAACATCTCGCCCTCCTCCTTTCCGGTGCGCGGATGCCACGGAATTGGGCCAATGAGAAACCCGATTCGATCGATTTAGCAGACCTCAGAGCGGCGCTCGAAGCGATCTGCCCGAAGGGGCTGCGTCTCACCCCGATTGAGGACGAGCGGCTTATTGGCGCCTGTCGCATCGAGATCGGCATCGGAAAAAAGGCAGCCAAACTTGGCCTCGCCGGAATCTTACCCCCGGCTCGTGCGCGGGCTCTCGGGATCGATGATTCGGTTCTGATCGCCGAGGTCAATCTCAAAAAACTGGCCGAGATTTCGAATCGTGATATCGCCTTCGAAGAGCTGCCCAAATTTCCCGGCAGTTCCCGCGACATCGCGATGCTGGTTCCATCAAATCTGGCCTGTGGCGAGGTCGAAGCAGTTTTTGCGAGTCATCAGGATCCCTTGTTGGCACACTATGAGCTTTTTGATGTTTTTAGTGATCCGAGCGGAGAAAAGCTCCCAGCAGATCGCAAATCATTGGCTTGGTCGCTCACCTACCGGTCACCAGATCGGACTCTGGAAGCGCCCG
>JBCCBR010000600.1:0-2357 GCA_039033935.1 Verrucomicrobiota bacterium | reverse complement strand
TTAGGTCCAAGACTTAACAGGGTTCAGTATCGCATTCAACAGGGTTAAGTCCGCTACCAGAGAGGGTCTAATTTGTAATTGATCCAGACTTCAGCGAATCATGATATTCCGCTCATACCAGGCCGGTGTCAAAAACACTCATTGGCGACTGCCTGCCCCGGTTTGCTAGCTGATCACGGTGGAGTTGTAGCCCATTTTGACCGGCAGATCAGTCTTGATATCCGGCTTCTGGACCATCTCTCCGTCGATTTTGCCTCCCGAGGAAAGGTCGACTGAGACTGCTTTGAGTGTCCCCGTGACGCGGCCGCCCCGGTGCACTTTGGCGACACCCGAACAGGTCAGGTCGCCTCGTAAAGTTCCGTGGATTTCGGCTTTTTCGGTGAGCACCCCATCAGGAAATTCGACTTCCACTTTCTTATCAATGATCAATCTCCGGCAATGAACCGGGCCGCGCACGACGCCGGATGCTTTGAAGACCGCGTCGCCCGAGCAATCGAGCCGGGCATTGAAGGTCCCGCTCATCATCAGGTTGTGACAGGCGACCTCGCAGTCGACCAGCCCGCCTCGCCGAGTGATGTTGATGTCGCCCCGAGTTCGTAAGGTCTGCTGTTTTTTCTGACGAATCTCGTAATTGGCCAGGGAAATGTAGACGCTGCATCGCTCGCACTGCGTCGACTTGGCGAATCGGGAGACGCGCTGGACGTGGTAGCAGCGGAAACAGCGCGCCGCGAATTCGTGGCTCGATTCCGAGCTCCGCTTGGTTTTCCGCGGCGGCTTTTTCGAAGTTTCCGGCAGATCGTGCGTCGCTTCGCCAGCCTCTGGTTCGACGGTCTGGCCACCGATCATGGCGGCCATGCTTCCGCCTGCGAGGGTATTCTCGTCGGGTGTCGACTCTGCCTCGGCACCCAGATTGATCTGGGGCTCTCCCTGGCTCGTCCATTCCTGCTCGACTGCTTCTTCGTCGACCAGCCCAAAGAAAGCGCCCGCAGAAATCCCCACCGGCGGCTCAGATTCGGAGTCCTCATGGCCGAGATCTCCCGGCCGGGGCTCTCCATCCTCCATCGTCACGATCCAGGCATCGGAATCGCCGACCTCTTGTGGCGCACTCGGATCCTGAAAGGGGAGAATCGATTTCGGAGCTGGCTCCTCCTCGTCGATCAAAGAGATACCCGAGGCACGGCGCCCGGGGCCTGCCACAGCAACGCCTTTCCGCACCCGATAGTGCTCGCTGCAGCTCCGGCAGTAGGTCGATACCACCGCTGAAGGCTCCTCCTGCTGATACCCACAAAACGGGCAAGTCAGGACGATCGACTTTGCTTTTTTGAAGAGACCCACGGAGAAAATTGAGGTTGGTTTACGAGACTGTTGAAATAACGAACCCGCCCAGATTCGCGGCTGATTTGTTGGCTGGCGAGGCGTGGTTTTTCTCGATAGCCAAAGCTCTCAAGAAAAACCACAACGAAGTCCGGGCGACAAATCAGCGAGAAGATGGCGGAAGGAGTTTTTTAACAGTCTCTTAGGTGGAAAAAGGCGTGCTCGATGAAACGAACACGCCTTTGAAGGTGAAATTAAAAATGTGATTGAGAGTCTCAGACCTTGCCGAGAGGCTCCGTAATCCCTCGCGTTGATAACACAAGCGAGATCGCCGGAGCCCTGGAATCGCGGCCCGAGCGGGGCGGCTGTGTCAGCCGCCGGCAGGTTTCCCGGGCTGACCCTGAGGTGGAGCCCCACCGCCACCTCCACCGAGAGGCTTGGCAGCGCTTTTCGTGGATTTGCCGACGGTGGAAAGACCGAGGAAGGTGGCACCCTCTTCGATCGCGAGCTTGCTCGCGACCACATCTCCGCTGAGCTCGGCATTCTGCTTCAGCTCACAACGATCGGTGACTTTGATATTTCCGTGGACTTTGCCGAAGACCACCACAGAGCGAGTGTTGATGTTTCCATCGATGACCGCGTTTTCGCCGACGGTTAGATCACCCTCTGAATTCACTTCGCCCTCGATCCGGCCATCAATGATGAGGTCGTTCGAAAAGCGAAGCTTTCCGCGAATCTCAACGTCGCTGGAGAGGATGTTTTTGCTCCCACGGACCGAAGGACTCGGCTTGCTGGCGGGCTTCTGTCCTCCCCCGGCGGCGGGGGCGCTGGCGGCTTGGTCACCACCCTCGGTGGTCCCGTCCTCTTGATTAATGATTTGCTTAAGCACGACTTAACAATTGGCTTGGGTTATCAGGCTGACCGTTTCGGCTGTCCAAAAAGGTCGATGGACTGAAAATATACGGCAACTATTCAAAAAACAAAAGCTCTTCTGCCGGGTAAGTCCAAATTTCGCTCAAGGTGGGGTGATAATGCGGGATTTT
>JBCCBR010000599.1:0-2360 GCA_039033935.1 Verrucomicrobiota bacterium | reverse complement strand
CTGCTCCCTGGATCGTCCCGTAGTTGATCGCTGTGCCGCTGAAATTGCGGAGCACCTCAAACCCCTCTTCTCCGGCACCTCGCCCCTCGATTGTCCCTCGGTTGATGAAAGTCCCGGTAAAGTCGCGGCCGACCTCGAAGCCGTCTTCGGTCAGGCCGAGAATCGTTCCGGTATTTTCGAAAGAGCCAGTCAGATCAGTCCCGACAAAGACTCCATCGAGATCGCCCTGGATCAGACCGCTGTTGGTGACCGATCCATTCAGCTCTTCAAAAACCGCGAAACCATCCTCATTGCGACCGATGATGGTGCCGGCATTCTCAAACGAGCCATTTAAATCGTCATCGATAAAGACGCCACCGACTTCCCCGATGATGGTGCCCGTGTTCTGCCCGCTCCCGTTGAAGTCGTTTTCCACATAGACACCATCGAAGGTCCCGGTGATAACCCCGGAATTCAGAAAGATAGCGCTGGAGCCAAAATCAAACCCGAACACGACTCCGTCGGCACCACTGAGTCCTTCAATCGTGCCCGTGTTTTCAAACCTCCCGTCGAAGTTGCCCAAGAAAATGACGCCAGCTGAGGGAGGGCCGGAATTGCCGGCAGAGATTTGACCCGAGTTAAAAAAGCTGCCGGTGAATTCGGATAGGAAAGCGACACCATCAGCATCTGAAGAGGTGATCGTACCCTGATTTGAAAACGACCCATCGAACACTGGGGGAGCCGGGAGAAGAACTAAGGGCCCCACCGCGAAGCCAATCGCCTGTGAAGAAATGGAAGAGCCCGCCTCCACCGAAAAGGAAAGCCCGCTCAAGATCGGATCGATCGTGACCCCGGCTCCAGCTGCGACGCTGACATTTCCTTGGAAACTAATCGAGTCTCCGGCCATCAAACCACCGGCTCGAATATTCGCATTCGTGACCGTTGCAGCCCGGTCTCCGACCACGAAGGTTTGCGCTGACGCATCGATTGTGAGCGTCAGCAGCAAGATGGGGGGGAGCAGTGCCAGTATAATGCGCCCCGGAGGCATGCCGTCAGGTTTCCCCAGTCAAGCTCGAAGTCAAGCGCTGGAAATGGAGGTTGCTCGTTTTAAATCCGTCATGAGCCGGCAGTTTGCGAGTCATAATCCTCCCTCCCTGCGCTGCCGCTCTGAGGAGGCGAATGGAATATCAATCCCGCTCGGATTTCTGGCTGATTTATCGTCTTGTGAGGCGCAGTTTGTATCGATCGCCGAAGCTCTTGGGCAGACCCGAACAAAGTCCCAACAACAAATCACAAAAACGAGCGGGAGGATTTTTTCAGCAGTCTCATAGGTCGGAAATCGTAGTATGTTGGAAGCCATGGAAGAGCCCTGTATTTTACTCGTCGATAACGGATCACACCGTGCCGAAGCAACTCTCTCTCTTCGTCGAATCGCTGCCGACCTGACCGAGAAGAGCGGCCGCAAAGTTCACCCCGTCTCACTGCTCCATTCGACAAAAGTCGATCCGGCTGAGATTGGGGGCACCCCCGCCGATATTTTTGAGCCTTTTTTGAAGCGACAGAGAGAGGAGCACGGGACCAACTCCTTTCTAATCGTCCCCCTCTTTTTCGGGCACAGTGCCGCGATCTACGAATACCTGCCTCAGCGAGTGATGAACTTCTGGGAAAAAGGCTGGCCAAATCTCGAGGTCAGGATCGCCCCTTGTATGGTAGACATTTCTGATCCGAGTAACACCGGAGTCGCCGAGGTGCTCGCCTCTTTGGTGCGCGACAAGATCGCCGAAGAAAAGCTCGATCGCCCGGCCGTCACCTTGGTCGATCACGGCACGCCGCGGATTGCGGTCAATCGGGTTCGGAATTTTCTGGCTGGTCAACTCGCCGAGCTTCTCGTCGACGACGCCTCGGTGGTGAAGCCCTCATCAATGGAGCGCCGCGAAGGACCGGAATACGAGTTCAACGAGCCACTCCTTGAGAATATTCTCGGCAGTGAGGGTTTTGAAAGGGACGTAGTGCTCTCGATGCTCTTCATCTCACCGGGGCGTCATGCTGGTCCGGGCGGGGATATTGCAGAGATCTGTGAGGAAGCAGAAGGCGAGCAGGACGGACTCAAGACTCACATGAGCGATCTGTTTGCGACTTCGCCCAAAGTAATCGACCTGCTCGCTAATCGCCTCGCGCAGGGTCTCGCGAGCGACCCGATCAAGGGCGAAGTTGCGGTTGCTTCCTGATTCTGCCTCGCGAAGACTTTCTAGTGTGCTGAGCGATAAGAGCGTTGAAGAATTCGCGAGTCATTTTTTTTCAAATCAAGGCGCGAGGCGTGAGCGAAGCTAGGCTTCGTGAGCAACGAGTAACGCAGAGTTGGAAAAAAAGGGCTGCGAAAT
>JBCCBR010000598.1:0-2368 GCA_039033935.1 Verrucomicrobiota bacterium | reverse complement strand
CTCAGCGTTCGCTGCTAAAACTTTGTCGATCCAATCCACTATTGGCTTCATGTCCTCGTGAGGTTGCTGGATTGATCCCTCGTTAGTCCGATGCCAGTAGTGATGAGCGTCTCGCTCGTTTTCGAGAAAGGTCCGCACAGCAGGAGGCAGCGAACAATCCGATGACCCGAATGAGGGCCTTTCAATAAGCGCAGAATCAGCGTTCCATTTTTGCCCTTCTCGCCTCAACCTCCAACCCTCAGCTCGGAGACGCTTTCCCTCGTCGCGATACCATTTATTTCGGGGGCATGTGCCTAATTCGCTGATAACTGGCCTTCACTATTCTGGCCAGTATAGGCCGCTTCGATGTCGTCTTTCAGCAAGCCTAGGTATTCGAGCAGGCCATCCCCCAGATAGACTCGCTGATTCCGATCGCTCCAGTTCAAACAGATTATGCTTTTGCCCTCACCGCTGAGGCAGTCGTGCTGCACTGTCCACGCAAATTCAGTCAGAGAAGATACCTCTCGTGTATTGTCGCCGAATAGCCAGTTGTGCAGCTCGCTACACCAGATCTTGCGAAATTGATCGTATTCGCTGAATCGATCGCGAGGATGCCTCTCTGCCCACGGCCAATAGCCGTCCTTGATCGCCTCAAGGTAACGCGAACGGAGATCTGAAGCCTGCATTTTTGCGGGTTTCCGAAGGTGTTTCTGGCTCTGAACTCCGACAAGGATCATTGACCTAAATCCCCCCAATCAACCGATGGACATTGGGTGGCCAGCCGCCCTCGGGCGATAGCAGAAACTCTTCATTCGCATTCCACTGGTCTCCGACCTGGCTGGGCTTGGGGGCCATCTTGAGCCACTGGCGCTCTTCGTCGAAGGAGATGTCGGGCGCATCGCCTGGGAGCCTCGGCACGACTCGACCGACGTTGCGGAAGACGGAGGTGAGCGAGGTGGTCACGTAGCTGCGTTTCGCGATCGCGGCGAAGACGAGGTAGCTGTCGGTCCCAAACATGGGGTTGGCGCGGTCTTCCCCTGCCGTCTCGCGGAGGCCCTGGCGAGTCGCCTGACGCAGCTCGGCCGGCACGGTCTCGGGCCAGACGACGCGGCCATCGGGGCCGATCTCGCCGCCATAGATATCGCGCAGCGTCGGGAAATGCGGGTGCTTCTCGATCGGCTCGTTTCGAAACGAGGTGTCGAAAGACCACGACTCCTGACCGAGCAGCTCGGGGTCTCCCCCAGCGTAATTGAGGTCGACCTGGAAGCCGGCCAGATCGGTCTTCGCATCCCAGTTGCCAAGGGTGCGACTGACCAGCTCCAATCCCATGAAATTCGGGTCGCCAATGGTGAGTGTCTCCTCAACCGTGTCGACCCAGACCGAAATGGTGATCTCAGTGACGCCGGTCTTCTCATCGCGCGAGCCCGAGACTCCTGGGACTCGCTCGCCGCGCATGAAGGTGTCGAGAATGCTCATGCAAGTCGATCAGGCAAAGACGCCGCCTGGAACGCGTGGCGGGAGCGGGCCGCGCGGGGTTTCGGGTTTCACGCCAGTATTCTTGGCGATCTGCTCCAGCAGGCTGGTCTGCCGCTGCACTTGCGGATTGGCCGAGCCGCCTTGGATGAAGCTGAGCGCCCCCGCAATGCTGCCGGCAAAGCCAGCGCGTGCCGCACCTGCCTCGGCCCCGCCGATTGCGCCAGCACCTCTATCCTCAGCATTTCGAGCCGCTCGATCGCGTAGGGCTTGCTGGGTGTTGCGCTCCATCCGCTCGGTGATCGCTTTCATGCGCTCGGCGATCGCGAGGCGATCGGCCTCGACGTCGAAAATCTTATTGGTCTGGTCCTGCATCGCACCGCCGAAAGCGAGAGCCGAGTCGACCGCGACTTGGCGCTGCATATCGACAAAGGCATCGTTGGCCGAGCCCAGTGCTGCGCCGACGTCGGCTGTCGCATCGGCTGCCGATTGGCGGCTCGCATCAGCCTTCACACGGAACTCTTCGGGCATGTCCCCAAGCAGCTGTGCCGCCCCGGGGATTTTGGAAATACCCGCGAGCAGGATAGCGACTGAATCGTAAAACCCTGCCTTCATCACCTCGACGGCAGCTTTGATCGCAGAGGCCATCCCCGACCAGAAAGCAGGATTGGCAATTTGCTTGATGACCTCGACTGCGATCTTAAATTGGCCGACCAGAAAGGTGCCGACAAAAGAAAGTACGCCGCGAAAACCAGCGTAGAGAGTATTGATCGACTCGCGAAAAGTGAGGCTGAGCGAGTCTCCGAGCCCGCGGTTGCGGCAGCATTCGACTCAGGCGTCGCGGGTGGCGTACAGGCCTGGAACCTGTCGCAGGCATCGGGCGTCAGTCCCAATTACGGCAACAATCCCATCTGGG
>JBCCBR010000597.1:0-2370 GCA_039033935.1 Verrucomicrobiota bacterium | reverse complement strand
GCAATTGCGAGACTATTACGATGGCGTGGGTGGAGTCGTTTTCAACTCTCGTGGTGAGCCTCTCGTCCCGCTGCTGCGAGTGGCAAAGAGGGAGCATATCGCCATTCTCGAGCCGGCGAGTAGCGATCTTTTTTCTGCGCCAATCGCCGATTCCTATGCTCTCCAGCCGTTTAGCATGGAGCCACCGAGCCTCCACCGGCAGCGGCTGCAAGGAACCGTAACGCTTTGGCGGCCGGGTGAGTACTTTTACCTGGCTACTCCTTGGCGCAGTTTTCGCATTCACACTCGAGAGAGCAGGAAGCTTCACGTCGGAGATGTGGTCGAGGCCAGTGGTTTCGTCCGGCACGGCAAACACTTTGCGGTGATGAGCGAGGCGGTCACTCGCAAGGTTGGGTCCGTCGAGCCGCCCGAACCGATTGCGGTCACGCATTCGGAAATCCTTAGCGTGGGCTACCTTCCGGCGAGCCAGCTCCAGTTGGAAGACTACGACGGTCGGCTTGTCCAGATGAGCGGCAAGTTACTGAAACTCGAGACCAGTGACGACATCGTTGCCCGCTTGCATGTAGAGTCCGGGGGGAAGCTCTTGACGGCAAGTCTGCGTTCAGGAGAGGAACTTTTCCCCCCTCGCGGGTTGCGCCCAGGGAGCATTCTTGCGCTAACGGGGATCTGTGTGCTCGAGCTTGACTACGAGTGGGCCACCCCGAGGTCTCTCAAACCAACTGCGGTGTCTCTCTTGCTTCGAAATGGTGACGACATCGACGTGATCTCTGAACCTTCGCCGTGGACCCCAGAGCAACAGCTTCGGCTCCTTGCCGGGGTCGCGATTTTTCTGGTGATGGCACTGGCCTGGGTGGTTGCTCTGAAACGCAGGGTGGCGGTCCAAACGCGATTGATCCATGCCAAAGTAGAGCGCGAGAGCGTTCTGGAGGAACGGCAGCGCATCGGTCGCCAGCTCCACGATACGGTGCAGCAAGAACTGACCGGGATTGGCATGCTCGTGAGCAGCGCAGAGATGGAGCTGGATGCCCATCCCGAGAAAGCTCGGGTCGCTCTCGATCTTGCCGGGAGAATGGTCCAACGCTGCTCGGAAGAATCGCGGGCTTCCATTGAGGACCTGCACTCAGTGATGCTCGAAAGAGTGGGTCTCCGAGAAGCGATTGAAGAGCAAGTGCGCCCTCTAGCGGAGCTCAATGGAGCCACGTTCTCGATGACGGTGAGCGGAACGGAACGACGCCTGAGAGCTCGAATCGAAACCATTCTTCTCCGCATCGCTCATGAGGCTGCTGCGAACGCCGGAAAGCATGCCCAGGCAAAGGCAATCGATCTCACGCTCCATTATGAACCGAGTGAAGTTCAGTTGACCGTCAGGGATGATGGGAGCGGGTTTGACCGGTCTCAACTGCCGACCGACCCGTCTTCCTTCGGCTTGCTGATCATGGAAGAACGGGCACTGAAGCTCAATGGGCGCTTCTCGATCGAGTCGACTCTCGGGGAGGGTACCACCGTTCGCACCGTCCTACCCTTGCCGCCTTCGTGAAAACCGTCTTTTTTCTCCCCTAATTTCATGAGGTTTTGCGGATTTTGTCGTGGTAATGGGAGTGCCTGGGGAATTTTCCCCTAGCTGGGAGTTCATCAATCGATATGCCGTCTGTCCCTTCCATCCGAGTGATCGTGGTCGACGACCATTTCATGTCTCGCATCGGCTTGAAAGTGCCGATCAATCAACAGGAGGACATGCAGGTGGTCGATGAAGGCCGCAACGCGCGCGAAGCGATTGCTACCTATCGCGAGCATCGGCCTGATGTGATGACGCTCGACTATCGCCTGCCAGACTCGGAGGGGCCCGAAGCCGCCCGAACCATCCGATCTGAGTTTCCAGGTGCCAGAATTCTGGTGATTTCTGCGGCGGAGGCGGAGGAGCAGATCTATCGCGCAGCGAAGGCGGGAGTGTGCGGATACCTCAACAAGAGCGCTGACTGTGGTGTGATTCTCGATGCCATTCGCCGGGTGCATGCTGGCGAAACCGTCTTCTCTGGACCCATTGCCGAAAAATTGGCCCGGCGCCGGGCTCGGGCGGACCTCGGCGAGCGGGAGTTGGAAATCTTGGGACTGATTGTCCGCGGTTTTTCCAATAAGGAGATTGCTGCTGAGCTCCGTTACAGCACGAGCACGATCAAGCAGGAGTTGAGTCGTCTCCTGGAAAAACTCGGGGTGGCTGACCGCACTCGTGCGGCCACGATCGCGATTGAGCGAGGGATTGTCGACTTGGAGGAATAAGATCGCGGTTTTCGCGATGAGGGGAATGGCCGAGGGCCGTCGGAGCGGTTCGTCCGAAGTAGAAAACAGAAGCCGTGCCCTTGCATTGTTCTG
>JBCCBR010000596.1:0-2382 GCA_039033935.1 Verrucomicrobiota bacterium | reverse complement strand
TGCACGTGAAGTTCTCATCCACAGAGCCTTGGGACACCTAAATGACAAGTGCACATCGCACACATCAGAAAGTGGTGTTGTGGGATCGCTGGAGAACAATCGGACAGATCGATGCTCGGCAGTGGACGGTGCGGATGGGGAGCGATTGGGAGCAACGCGGCGGGGTGATCCATGCGGCTGCGCTTGGAGACGGTTTTGGCGGGCGCACTTTCATTCTCTCTCAAACAGCTGTCCCGGATGGTGCCTACGAAATCGCGGTCGAGGTGAAGCTGGGGGAAGAAAGTGGAGCCGCCGGTCTGGTCTTCTGTTCCGATCTTGAGGATACGCACTACGGTTTTTACCCTTCGAGCGGGAAAATTCGACTAACGAGGTTTGAGGGGCCGGATGTCTACAGCTGGGCAATTTTGCAGGAAATCGAGACAGCGGCTTACCAGCCCGGAGAATGGAACCGGCTCCGGATACGAGTTGAAGACGACACCCTCACCGGTTGGGTCAACGGCATCGAAATTCTCCAGATCAACGAGTCGAAGCTCCGCGAGGGACGAATTGGGCTCTGCAAATTCCGGCGCACGGAGGCTGACTTCCGTCGATTCGAAGTTGGCGAAGACCTCACTGAAATCCCTCTCGATCCCCAGCGCGAGGAAGAGTTGCTCTCGGCTATCGATACCTGGCTCGACCAGGGGAAAATGGGCGACGCGAGGGATCTGCTCTCACACGATCCGGCCACAAGTCGTCGTCTCCTCTCCGAGCGGGTCGAGGCCCTCGAAGAAATGGTCGACTCGCTCGAGGCACTCGACACCGACCTGCATCGCGAGTCGGTGAAGAGGGAACTGATGATGGCACTGGATCGGCCTGAATCCGAAATTGATCTCTTCGAAGTCGGGCTGCAAATCGCCCGCATCGACGACCCAGAGCTCGACGTCGATCACTACCGAAATCTGATTGCGAGATGGGCCAATGACGCAGCCGAGGCCTTGGAGAAAGCAAGCGCCGACGATCGCGTCGCTGCTGCGGAAAAGCTGCGAGACTTTCTCTTTCGCGAAAATGGTTTTCACGGCAGTCGCAGTGAGTATTTCCACCACGCCAACAGCTATGTGAATCAGGTGCTTGATGACCGCGAAGGGCTCCCGATCACGCTGAGCGTCATCTACATCGAGCTTGCCCGGAGACTCGAGCTCGAGGGGATTTACGGGGCTCCCATCCCGGGGCAGTTTATGGTCGGTGTCCTCCCGGATGGGGAGGGCGCGGAGCCTCAATTTATTGACGTGTTCGGAGAGGCCGAGTTTCTCGATGCGGTCGAAGTCTCGCGCTTGATCCGCGATCTGGTCGGGTTTCAACCTCGCCCAGAAGATTATGCACGCGCCACTGCCCGCGAAATCGCTGTGCGCATGTTGCAAAACTTGATCGGGATCGAGATCGATCGTCTCAAGAATCCATCTGGCGCGACAGATTACCTCGACTTGCTCCTCGCGGTCGCACCCGACTCGGCCCCCGAACGGTTTCAGCGAGCGCTATTGAGAGTGCAGGAGCGGGACATCAGCGGAGCTCGCGAAGATATTGATTGGCTCCTCGAGCACCGCCCGCCTGGACTCGACTATGCGCGTCTCGAGCAATTCCGCTACTCGCTCGATACCGAGTGACCGGAGCGATTCCCGATTGAAGCGGTCCACAACGCAGCGCGATGCGGTTGAGTCTGCTGGTGCGATCTGCTAAGGATCACCCCTCCAAGCTCCAACCGTAATCGGATTGTGCTTGCGGGTATGACCTGACTTTCAAACTATGCTCCACTTTTCAATGGTCTATTCCTTCCTGCCTGCTGTCTTCCGCTGCGCGATGATTGTCGCGATACTTTGTTGCCTTGCGAATTCCGCCGCTGACGAGAAACGACCGAATGTCCTGTTTCTCGCAGTCGATGACATGAACGACTGGATTGGTTGCCTCGGCACGACGCCGCGCGCGATCACCCCAAATCTCGATCGGCTCGCTGCTCGCGGAGTCAATTTCACGAACGCTCACACCGCTGGTGTCTTTTGCGCTCCGTCGCGTGCCGCGATTTTCTCAGGGCAGTATGCGTCGACCACGGGATGCTATAACTCGGCGAATTACTTCCACGAGCATCCTGAGATCGAAGCGCTGCAGATGCAGTTTGACGCCGCTGGCTATACCACCCTCGGCGCTGGAAAACTCTTTCACCATCCTGCCGGGGCGATCGATCAGCGCGGGTGGGATCAGTTTTTCCTCCGCAATCAGAGTCAGCGCACATCTGGTTGGCCCCTTGATTCCTGGAGCGAAGAGACGCCATTCCCCGATCCCTTTCCGGCAAGTATTTACAATGAGGGCCAGCAAGTCACCGGCGGACTTTTCCTCGAGTGGGGCGCGATC
>JBCCBR010000595.1:0-2388 GCA_039033935.1 Verrucomicrobiota bacterium | reverse complement strand
GAAACCCCACCTGATGAGCCGCCCCCTCCCGAGCCTCCGCCACCCCTGCCCCAGCTCGCGATTCAGCTCGACACGGTAGCTCCGCCGATCAAAGCCTCGCCCGTGCGAAAGGTGAAGATGCGAATGCAAGTCACCAGCTTCGCTCCGGAGTCGGAGCCGCAGATGCAGACGATGACTTTCTACGCGAGCGATCTCGACTCGCCACCGCGCCTTGTGAATCGCCCTTCAGCGACCTACCCCTCTTCCCAGCTTCGACGCGGGGTCCGCGAGGGTCGCGTCGTGCTCGAGGTGATGATTCAGTCCAACGGGGTGGTCCAGGTTCGACGGGTCCTCGAATCGTCCCACGAAGACTTTACCAAAATGGCTCGCGCCTTTGCGACGCGCGCTCGATTCACTTCGCCACAAAAAGACGGCCGATCAGTTAACGCTGTCTTTCGCTGGCCTCTCATTTTACGACCATGAACCGTTTCAGACTGGCTCTCATCCTCCCGCGTTTCACCCTGAGAAAGCATCTCCGGGAAGGCCTTTTCATCACTGCACTGCTCGCATCATCCGTGCTCGGGACCGCGCTTCTCCAGGCTCAGCCGATGCCGATTGACCCTCTCTGGAAAAGCGAGCAATTCCGGAAAGCAATCACCGCCAGCTATGGGATCGACTCTCGGATCGAGCCTGTCATCACCACCAACGAAGCGGACATCATCCGCGACTCGGCCGCAGCGATGGCGGCAGGGAATCGCGAAGCAGCCATCAAGGTTTACCGGGACAGCTCTCTGCTTCCGCAAAGTCCGGCGATGCTCTTCAACCTCGCGGGACTGGAGTTCGAAAACGAGTCGCTCGAAACCGCGACCGAGCTGCTCAACGACGCGCTGGAGTTGTTTCCAAACTTCAGGGATGCCCATCGAAATCTGGCAGTCGCGATGGTCCGCGGCGACGACATCGAGACCGCTAAAGTGCACCTCTACCGGGCCGTCGAGCTCGGTGCCCGCGATGCTCTGACTCTGGGCTTGCTCGGTTATTGCCACGCTATCGACGAAAAGTATCAAGCTTCACTAGATGCCTACCGCCAGGCCCTGATGACTTCCCCCAATGAAGCTCAATGGAAACTCGGTGAAGCGCAGGCTCTGCTTGCCTTGAATGATCCCGAAGGGGCCGCTTCGATCTATGGGGATCTCCTCAAAGACACCCCGAACGACAGCACTCTCTGGCTCGCTCAGGCTGATGCTTGGGTCCAGCTCGACGACAATCTCAAGGCCATCGCTGGCCTCGAAGTCGCTCGACGCCTTGGCGATGTCCCAGCCGCCAGTAACCTCGGGCTCGGCCACCTCTACGTGACCGAGGGACTCTACCAACTCGCCAGCGATCGATATGTCGATGCGATCGTGACCCGAGAGTTGAGTCCGTCGAGGGCACTCGATGCGTTAGAGAATCTGGTCAATTTGGAGCAGTGGCCCCAGGCAAGAGAGGTCCTCACCGTGACCGAGGCACTCCTGCGCGTCCCGACCGATAGCGAAGCAGGTGAAGAAGCGGAGGCCACCGCTGAACCCGAGGAGCCAGCCCAGACTGAACTTTCCGAAAAAGATACCTCTCGCCTCGCCCGCGCCGAGGCCATGATCAACATGCGCGACGGCGACCCGAGCGAGGCAGTTCAGTTGCTCGAAGTCCATCTCGATAAGTTCCCCCTCGACGGGCAGGCCTTGCTTCTCCTGGCTCGCTTTCGAGATCAACAGGGTGAACGCGAGATCGCAGAGATGCTGCTGGAGCGTGCCTCTCGCGATCCCGAGGTCGAGGCTGACGCGCTCCGTGAGCACGGCCAATTGCTCGTCACCGCGCTGGAGTATGAGAAGGGCCTCGAGAAGCTTGAGTCTTCGCTTGCACTCGATCCGAGCGAGGCACTGTCTGAGTATGTCGTGGCAGTGAGAGAAATGGTGGAGTGAGAGGCATTTGATACGCCTTGCTCGTGACTGGTCTTATCGTGCAAGAGTGCGGTGTGCGGATTGGTATTTCGCCCACGGGGCTCTAATCGAGTAGAGCTGAGCGCGTTGGATTGATACCAGGCTGCTCAAAAATCAGCTTGGTTGAGAATTCAATCTCCTCCAAAGTCTGGCGAACCGTCCGATGCTGAAGGATTCGCGGAAAAAATGGAACGGACCGATCTCAGGGAACCGATTGACAAGGCTCCCATTCTTGAAGTCTCATGCTCGAAGAACGACTGAGGAAAAAGGGGAAGGCAGTCTGCAACAAATGAGAGATCTCAACGACACTTATCTCCTACCCCAGTTGCTCTGGTGTGCCCTCCTCGTTTGCGGTTTGCAGAGTTTTGCTCAGGAGGAGACTCAAACTCAAAATAATGAGATCGAACTCCCGGAAGGGGTTACCGCGACCCGAATT
>JBCCBR010000594.1:0-2395 GCA_039033935.1 Verrucomicrobiota bacterium | reverse complement strand
GCATGGGACTATGATTGAGTCTTTTATGCAGACTTTCGGGATTAAGGCAATCAGGGGGTCGAGTTCTCGGAGGGGAAAGCAAGCGATGATTGAAATGATCACTGCCCTTCGAGAAGGAGGGAATATCGCGATCACCCCCGATGGTCCAAGAGGTCCGGTTTATTCGCTGAATCCTGGAGTGGTGCGCTTAGCCTCAAGGACGGGTGTAGAGGTTATGGCGGTGCAGGTAGAGTGCTCCGATTGCTGGGAGTTGTCGACTTGGGATAAGTTTAAGATCCCTTGAGCTGCTCGAAATCATCACTCGTGACCGGGTAGATCCCGCTGAAGACCATTGGCTGAATCTCTTCAAAACCCGGGAGAGGCTCAGGAGCCGGATTCCGAGACTCGGTGATGGTATCTCCGATCTTGACTTCGGCGGAAGACTTCATGTTCGCGATGAGGTAACCGACATCGCCAGCCTGGAGTTTTTCTCGGACAGTCTGCTTGGGCGTGAAGACACCGACTTCCTTGACCTCGTAGGTCTTACCGGTCGCCATCGTTTTGATCCCGGTGCCTCGCTTAATCTCGCCACCCATGACTCGGACGTAGCTGACCACGCCCCGATAAGTGTCAAAGACCGAGTCGAAGACCGACGCCCTCAGATAGTCGTCCCCAAGCTCGGCAGGAGGAGGGATCCGCTCGATGATGGCAGCGAGAATGTCGTCGATCCCCAGTCCCATTTTGGCGCTCGCCTCAATCGCCTCCTCGCCCGGTATCGCAAGAATGTCTTCGAGCTGTTTTTTGACGGCAGGAACATCGGCGTTTGGAAGATCAATTTTATTGATCACCGGAATCACCGTGAGGTCGGCTTGGTGGGCGAGATGCACATTTGCAACCGTCTGAGCCTCGACACCCTGGGCAGCATCGACCAGGAGAAGAGCTCCCTCACAAGCCGCGAGACTGCGAGAAACTTCGTAAGAAAAGTCAACGTGGCCGGGTGTATCGAGCAGATTGAGCTGGTAGGTCTTCCCGTCCGCAGCGGCGAAGTCCATGGTCACCGGATGGGATTTGATCGTGATCCCGCGCTCGCGCTCGAGGTCCATTGAATCGAGCAGTTGGTCTTGCGCCTCGCGTTGCGAAACCGTTTGCGTTGACTCAAGCAAACGATCCGAGAGGGTCGTCTTCCCATGATCAATGTGGGCAATGATCGAAAAGTTGCGAGTCAGCGAAAGAGACATCAGAGAGGCGGGAAAGTAGGCCGCAAGCGGCCATTGTAAACGGCTTTCCGCCGACCTACCACGCTAAAACTCAGCCTCGGAGCCCGACTCCCAGAGCCTTCCGAGATCAGAGTTCGATGCCTTCTTGCACCAGCACCTCCCTGAGGGCTGACTCCATCTCGGACCTCACCTTCGCAGTCGTCTGGTGGAGATACCGATGAAGTTTGGCGTCGTCTTCATTCCGGTCCTCACATTCGTTTGAGTAGCGCTCGAAGGCGGCTAGTCCAGAAAGGAGGTTCGCAAGATGCTGCGGACATTCGCATTCGACGACGCTCGAGATACGACCAATGCGAACGAGCTCCTCGTCAGAAAAAGCCCGAACCGGAATGGCGATCTCCTCGTCAAGATTTGGCCTCGAGGCAGCTGCCAGATCCGCATGGCGAAGGGCTTCGGCTGGATCCACCTTACCCGAGCGGAGCGCAAGCTGAACATCGGCGATGCAGGCGAGCTGAATTTCAGCTGCTTCGACCGGAGCCCGCAGGGCAGTGATTTTCTGGATATCAAGCGGCTGGATGACCCGCTCGCTGGCATACTGGTAGATCACGATCGATCTCCGCGCTTTCAGCAACCTGACCGCCTCTTGGATGGCGGCAATATCTTCTGGGAAGAGACTGCTCTTTTCGATGATCAGTAGGTCGACAGCCCCACTGCGGAGACTCGACATCATCTCCTCGGGCGTCGCGAATTCACCGATGATGCGGAGTGCTGGAGTCCGATCAGCCGCGTCCCTAACAGGTTGTCTAATAATTGTTCCGACCAGAGCGATGCGGCAGACCCCGGCGGGAGCGGCCTCTTCAAGACCGTCGGACGAAACCTTGGACTCCAGAACGTCGGAAACCCTTTCCTCAAGCTGAGCTGTCGACAAACGGGCCACGCTGCTGATCGCATGGCCACCATCGACGAGGGTCTTCAAGAGGGACAACTTCTGCAGATCCGCTTGAGAATACTGCCTCCGTCGGGTTTCTGACCGTTTCGGCTCCACCACGCAATAGCGGCGCTCCCAGACCCTGAGAACGTGCGATGAGATCCCAGTGAGCCTTGCGACCGCACTGATTTCATAAAATTCGTCGGGGTTATCTTCCATCAGAAAAACGTGTTTAACCGAGTTTAGTTACGCCTCGGGACAAAAAAGGCAACTT
>JBCCBR010000593.1:0-2401 GCA_039033935.1 Verrucomicrobiota bacterium | reverse complement strand
TTTTCTCCGGTGGCGGGGTCGCGAGTGAAAGCAACGCCAGTGCCGGAGGTGTCGCCAGGGTTACCAAAGACCATTGCCTGAACGTTCACAGCAGTGCCCCACTCAGCGGGGATGCCGTATTTCTGACGGTAGACCTTGGCGCGATCATTCTGCCAGGATGAGAACACAGCATTCACAGCTCCTTTGAGCTGAGCCATCGGATCCTGAGGGAACTGCTTCCCGGCCCGATCTTTGATGAGGGCCTTGAACTGCTCGACGATGTCCTGAAGGTTCTCGGCGCTAAGTTGGTTGTCGAGCTCAACACCGGCGGAAGCTTTCACCGAATCGAGAATCGCCTCGAATGGGTCTTCATGCTCATCGGCATGCTGCTCGACGCCCATAACGACTTCGCCATACATCTGGAGAAAGCGGCGGTAGCTGTCCCACGCAAACTTTTCATTGCCGGTCTTGGCAGCAAGTGCGGAAACGACCTGGTCGTTGATTCCGAGGTTGAGGATCGTATCCATCATTCCCGGCATCGACTCCCGTGCACCGGAGCGGACTGAGAGGAGGAGAGGGTTTTTGAGATCACCAAATTTGCTCCCCATCACCTTCTCAATTTTGGCGATGTTTTTGTCGATTTGGTTCTGGAGGTCACTGGGCCATTTGCGTCCGCTCTCGTAGTAATGGGTGCAGACCTCGGTCGTGATGGTCATGCCAGCGGGGACCGGTAGACCGATCAGGGCCATCTCTGCCAGGTTGGCACCTTTTCCGCCGAGAAGTGCTTTCTGGGTGCCTTTGCCGTCGGCTTTGCTACCCCCGAAGAAGTAGACCAATTTCTTAGCGCGGGCGGATTTGCTGGACGCCTTTTTGGCGGCCTTTTTCTTGGTGGATACACGGGCTGGCATAACTGAGATCAGATGGATGGTTGGGTTTTGAAAAAGCGGTCGCGACACTACCCGACGCGGAAACGCCGGAGTCTACGCGGCTTATTTAAAATGTCAAAGACCAGGGACTGGGTTCGCTGCTCTTGAGGCCTTTGCGACAACGATGGAGTCGATGGTTTGATGTGCGGAGGAGCTTTGGGCGCAATGCTCGGGGAGTCAAAACCGCGAGTGTTCGACCGAGGACGGTCAACCCTACCGGTCGCGAAAACGTCGGTAGGGAACTGCGTCCTCGCAGGTCCGCTTGGTTCTCCCTGGCGGCTCAGGTTGTATTTATCGGATCCGATCGAGAACCGCGCGTGGTGGGCGTTTCACCCGATTCGTTTGGGAGCTCTCAATGCCCTGCGGCCTTCTCGCCTTTGGGCTGACCAATCGAATTGAGCAACTCATCAAACCATGGCTCGTCGATATTAAATGGTTTGCCTCCTTTGATTCTCGGAAAAGCAATCGTGGCCATGACATCGCCGTTGTCCTCATCGTGGCCAGCGACTCCGCTTTTGCCAGCGAGGGCAGAACTAGCTGCTTCGACACAGCAGGCTTTGATCAGCTCGAGATCTTCAGCGTTTGGGGCAGCACTGCGTGCGAAATACCCGCTTTTCTGGACGAGAACTTTTTCAGCGTCGAGCTTCGCCTTCAACTGCTCCCCAAACCATTTCCCGACATTCACGTCGTCAAGGCGGTAGTGGCCGAAAGCATCAGTGGCCGGCTCGTTCCCCTCCGCCTTCATTTGGGCAACGATGACGTCGAGCCCAGCTCCCTCGCTTACGAAGATGTTGATGCTGTCTTTTTCGTCCATCAGATCTCGAAGCCGAGCGACTTCTGCATCCATATCGATTTCCATCTCTGGGACCCAGACTGCATCGACATCCCATCGTCTCTGTTCAAGAAGAGCTTCTGGGAGCCACTCCCAGCTGGAGAGACTCTTGTGGTAGTCGTAGGCAGCCCGAGCAGTCAGCCAACCGCAGTGTCGGCCCATCACCTCGTGAATGATCAGCTGACGCGCTGCAGTGGTGTTTTCATTGGCGATATTGGAAAAGAACAGCGCACTTTGCTCGGAGGCAGTCCAGGCACCGAGAGTCTGTTTGATCGGGTAAACGTCATTGTCGATCGTCTTGGGCAGGCCCACGACTGTGAGATCGTAACCGTTCTCGTGGAGGTAGGCTGCGAGATCGGCAGCGGTCGTGTTGGTGTCGTCGCCTCCGATCGTGTGGAGGATGTCGATGCCATCCGCTTTGAGTCGCTCGGCGGCAACCTTGAGGGGCTCTTCCCCAGGTTGAACGAGTCCTCGCTTGGTGCAGTCATCAACATTAGTCAGTTTGACTCGGCTATTCCCGATTGGGCTGCCGCCGAACCGGTAAAATGTCGAGGCATGTTCGCGAACCGCAGCGGGAAATGTAATCGATTTGCCGAGGCCAGCATTTCTCGACTGACGCGCTTCTTCTAAAAAGCCTGGGCGTACATCAAACTTTTCCATCGGC
>JBCCBR010000592.1:0-2408 GCA_039033935.1 Verrucomicrobiota bacterium | reverse complement strand
TTGCCGTGTCGCAGATCATCTGGGGTGTTACCCATGTCTTAGACCCCAAAGCGTTACCGATGTCTTGAACCAGGACCGGCAGATATTTCTCTGTGCCCTCCGTGCCTCTTTGTGAGCCCAAAAAAACTTCGTGCCTTAGTGCCTTCGTGTGAGACCCACTACCCTAACACTTCTCCAACTCCGCCAATTCTTTCGCAAAACCACTGCTCAGAATCGGAAACCGGCACCAGGTCTTAGGATCGAGATTCTTATCATCGACATGAAAGCTCGGCGCGTAGCGCTCGCGTTTCCACTGATTGCGGCTCCACAGTTTGAAAAAGCGGATCACCCACTGCTTGAGCTCAGCTGGCTCGTAGATTTCGGCATAGTCTTCGCAGATCCGCTCCCAGACTTCGCCTGGCAGCTTCTTGTCCCGAATTGCGTAGCGCTCGATCGCGTCGAGCACCGGGTAAGGCATCAGATCGCTCTCGTCGGTCTGATTCTGATCCTGCGGCCGCAGCTCAGCAGTCGGAGCCTGCTCATTGATCACGCTCAGCGCCGGTATCGGCGGCATCTCCGGGGCGCACCCCTCGGTCTCCATCCAGGTCAGCCACTGTCGAAGGAAGGCCTTGTCGATCCCGGCAATGGGCGACAGGCCGCCGCAGGTATCGCCGTCCATCGTCGCATAGCCAACGGCTGCCTCTGACCGGTTGCTGGTCGAGAGCAGCAGCGCATTGCGAATGTTGGTCAACATCCAGACGCCGGGTGCCCGAACGCGAGCCTGAATATTCTGCAGAGCAATGTCATCCTGCTCCCAGCTCAGCTCGCGACCGATGCCGCCCTCGATCATGTTGCGGTAGCCAGTCACGATCCCATCAATGTCCCATTCCTGATACTCCGCCTCGATCGCCTTCGCGAGAGTCTCGGCTGCGTTTCGTGTCACTTCGCCGCTGTTGCGGGTTGCCTGATAGACACACCCAAGTAACTGGGCGACGAGCGGGCGATCATCCCAGGCGATGTGAGCGAGCCGCTTTTTGAAGTCTTCCTCGCCGAGCTGATACACTGCCAGATCCACCATCATACGGACCAGAACCGCGACTGCTGCGGAATCAGCTCCACCGCTGAGCGAGACGACAAAGCCCTGCGAGTAACTTTTACGAAGGTAGTCAAACAAACCCAGCGCGATCGTCCGGCAGAACTCCTCCTCCTTCGACTCCGTCGCTCCCTGCGTGACACAGGGAAATGGCTCGACTGGTCCGTGCCACTCCGTCGAAAACCCGCACCTGACGGTCAGGTGATCTGCCTCGCCCAGCATCGGCACATGACTCGCCTGCCGCGCCTGATGGAGCCGCGTCAGGGCGACATCGATCGTCGCAATCGCGAGCGTGTGATCGGTGTAGCCGAAGCGCAGGCCCTCCGCAAGCAGCTCGCCCCCGCAGGCGATCACAGTGCCGCCGTCGTAGATCACGCGACCGGCCTCATTGCCGAGCAGGTTTGCGTAGACATAGCCGCAGGCAAACGCCCGCGATCCCTCAAGCACAAAGCGCTCGCGCACCTGTTGTTTGCCAAAGGCGAAATGACTCGCGCTCGGATTAAAAATCAGATCGACTCCGCGAAGTGCGAGCCGACTCCCGGGGCGAGCCGCGACCCATGCGTCCTCGCAAATTTCGAAACCAATTCGAATGCCACCGACATCAAAGATAAGGTCACCAAAGGGTAGGGCGCGGTCTCCGAAGTATAGCGTTTCGACCTGCCCTTCTCGCCAGGGTTTGAACCAGCGCGGTTCGTAGTGCAGACCATCGCCAGCGAGATTCTGTTTGGCAACAAAGCCAAGGATTTCGCCATCGGCAATCAATGCGACCGCGTTGTAGACCGAGCTTTCGAACCACACCGGTAGGCCCACCGCTACGACCAACCCGAGACACTCTGGGGCAAGCTGCTCCAGAGCTTGAAGCGACATTTCCCCGACTTCCGGCGACAGAAACATGTCCTCGCAACCATAGCCACTGAGCGAGAGCTCGGGAAGACAGAGGTACCCGACCGAACGCTCGCGTGCATCCCGGATCGCATCGACTGAGCGGGACACATTCCCATCCCAGTCCAGAGGAGTCTGGTTTAGAGAAGCGGCACCAACAACAAGGCGATTCATAGCAGGGGAATAGTGTCGGGGTGGAGGATACGTTGGTCAAACTGACTTGAGGCGGCCCGAAGCTTCGTCCTCGTCCTCGTCCTCGTCCGTCGGACTCGGTGCAAAGGTATATGCGGCGTGGCCGCAGTAAAAAGTGAAAGGTGCCGTCCTTCGGACTCGTGGGTCAGTGCGAATGTGTGAAAGTATAAAAGTGCGAAGAAAAAGTGTGTGCGGTCTGGTGACCGCATCATTTCCGCTCTCCGTTCTCCGTTCTCCGTTCTCCGTTCTCCGTTCTCCCGCC
>JBCCBR010000591.1:0-2443 GCA_039033935.1 Verrucomicrobiota bacterium | reverse complement strand
GGACCGTCAGAGAGGAACAAAGGCAGGTTCCGTATCCCCGGAGAAGCCACCTCTCTATCGCTGAAGACTCAATCAAGCCAACTTGTGCCAGGAATGAATCTTTTTTGTCGGCTTTTGAATGTCGATGAATCCGGCGGTCGGAAAAATGCTGCCTACGAGAGCAAGCCAAGAGCCTTGTTATGTCCACAGAAACAACTGAGTTAGCCACCGAAGCGGTTAGTCCGACCGACACATTTATCCGAGTGACTGAGATTTGGATTCTCGACGACGATCGCTCTAATCTCGTGTTATCGAGCGGGGCTTACGGAGAACTCGACATCTTTCACGAGCTGAGTTCAAAGACGTCTTTTGGATTTGGTGAGGGGCTACCCGGGCTTGCCTGGAAAAATGCTTCTCCGGTGATCCTCAATGAATTCGAAGGTTCCGTTTTCAAGCGGACCAAAGAAGCTCACGCAGCAGGCCTGACCTCGGCGATCGCCTTCCCGATTTTCTCCGGTGAATTTCTTCAGGCGGTGGTGGTCTTTTTGTGCGGAAACAGTGCGGCGCAATCTGGAGCTATTGAGGTCTGGGCAGACAACGGGATGGATGAAATGGAGCTGGATCAGGGCTACTACGGAGACCTCCGGAAGTTCGAAACGTTGAGCCGCAGCCTTCAGTTTCATCGAGGACGGGGACTTCCCGGGATCGCTTACGAGACCGGGTTGCCCTTGATCATGAGTGATTTTGCGAGTGATCAGACTTCTTTCTTGCGAGCCAAGTATGCGGGTGAGGTTGGCATTCAGGTTGGCATTGCGATTCCCTTTTACAACCATCTTGAGTTGTCCTCAGTGGTCACCTTGCTCTCTTCGGGGAGCACTCCGATTGCGAGACGATTCGAAATCTGGTTACCGAGCGAGGATCACAGCGAGCTCGAATTTCACAGCGGGGTTGAGAACGGGGAAGATGTCACGAGCCCGGCTGGAGCACTTAGTTCTCTTCCTCGGGGCGACAAAACGCTCGGTTCAGCTTGGCTGCAGGGTATTCCTCTCGTGACGACGGGTGAACCAGCCGATGGCTATGATTTCCTGCTGGCTCTCCCCATCATTGACAAGGGCTCGCTCAATTCGGTAGTTGCCTGTTACAACTAATCTTCAAGGCAGAGCCCGAAACAGGCTAGCTGCTGTCGCCTCGCGCTGCCTGGACCCCGGTCAGGGCAATGGTATAAACAATGTCGTCGACCAGAGCGCCGCGGGAAAGGTCGTTCCCGGGTTTGGCGAGACCCTGCAGCATCGGTCCGATGCTGGTGACGTTGGCTGATCGCTGGACCGCTTTGTAAGTGGTGTTCCCGGTATTCAGATCGGGAAAAACGAAGACCGTAGCTGATCCGGCAACGCGACTGCCGGGAGCTTTTTTGGCGGCGACATCCGCCACCGCCGCCGCATCATATTGCAGCGGTCCATCGATCAGGAGATCGGGTCGGGCCTGCTGGGCGAGGGCAGTCGCTCGGCGAACTTTCTCGACGTCGGCACCCGAGCCCGACTGGCCAGTCGAATAGCTGATCAGCGCGACTTTCGGCTCCACTCCAAAGGCTTCCGCAGAATCGGCACTTTGCACCGCAATGTCCGAGAGAGTTTCTGCATCAGGGTCGGGAATCACGGCACAGTCTCCATAGACCAGCACTTGGTCTGGCAGACACATGAAGAAAATCGAAGATACCACCTTGGCCCCGGGAGCGGTCTTGATGATTTGAAGAGCGGGTCGGATCGTGTTTGCGGTCGAGTGGACCGCTCCAGAAACGAGCCCGTCGACCTCATCGAGAGCGAGCATCACTGTCCCGAGCATGACGTTGTCTTCGAGAGCCTCCCTTGCACCTGCTTCACTTAGCCCCTTGTGTTTGCGTCGCTCAACGAGAGGCGCGACATAGCGCTCTCGAACCGTCGCCGGATCAATAATCTCGATGCCAGTGAGGTCGACCTCGTGTGCCTCCGCGACCCGTTTCACCTCATCGGGAGGTCCCAGCAACACGCAATCGGCGAGGCCGCGAGATTCGCAAATCGCAGCCGCGGTGATCGTGCGAGGTTCGGTTCCTTCGGGCAGCACGATGCGCTTCCCGGCGCTGCGGGCGCGTCTGGCGAGACGGTGGCGAAAAGCCGCTGGCGAAAGGCGGATCGCGAGCTCGGCGTCGATTCGTTTTTTGAGAGCTTCCGTCCTGAGATGACGCGCGACGAATTCGAGGGTGATGTTGAATCGCTCGATATCATCTCCCGGAATCGAATTGCTCATGCGAGATAGAGTGCGCGCGGTGACGTAGGAGTCTGTCTCCACTGCGAGGACCGGAAGGCCTTCTTCAAAAGCAGGGCGGCAGAGACGCACGACATCCTCATCGAGCTTGGTTCCACTGGTCAGGACGATGCCCGCAATCGGGATCTGATCGAGAGTCGAAAGCGCTGCGGTGATGAGAATG
>JBCCBR010000590.1:0-2451 GCA_039033935.1 Verrucomicrobiota bacterium | reverse complement strand
TCGATCAAAAGTGGGAGGAAGCCCTCGACCGCCTTCATCAACTCCCCCCGACCGACCCCCCGACCAGCTGGCTGATCGAGCACGCGATCGACTTCAGCCTCGTCCCGCCACCTGATAATTGGAATGGTGTGATCCACAGCCTCGCCAAGTAATCTCTCTCGTCGTGCCTGCCACCGAAGACATCAAAATACAGGATTACCAGATCCACTTTCCACCCCTTGGTCAGGGTGCTTTTGGAAAAGTGTTTCGGGCGACCTACCGCGGTATCTCGGACCGTGCTGTGAAGATATTTAAGCCGGGCGCGATCGATCTCGCCAATATCTCGCGTGAACTCGAAAAGCTCTCGAAGGTCACCGAGCACCACGGGATCGTCACGCTTCATGAGTTCGACCTGCTGCACGATCCGCCCTACTACACCATGGGTTTGCACGCCGACGCGTCCCCCGATGGCTCCTGGGAGACGCGGACGCTGGAGAAGCTCTGCGGAAATGTCGACCACCGCGAAGGCTGGCGCTTGACTCGCGAAATCGCCGACGCGCTCGCCTACCTGCACCTCAACCAGATCATCCACTGCGACATCAAGCCATCGAACATCCTCTTGTCCGATGAGATTCCCCATCGCATCAAGATCTGCGACTTCGGACAAAGTCGCGGCCAGGCCGCTGAAGGGTTCCGCCCAGTCGGCACCCCACTCTATGCCAGCCCGGAACAACTTCGCGATCCGCGCGACTCTTCCCACGGCAAAGGCTTTCGCTGGGACGTCTACTCATTCGGGATCGTCGCTTACAAGCTCTTCACCGGGCGACTTCCTCGTTTGCAAGAAATGGCGGAAGCGGAAGAAGCGACCCTCGACCTAGAGGCAACCCTCGACGAGACCAGCCTCGAAGCGACCATGGCGGAGGGCAGCGGGGTTAACAGTGCCCAGCTCGCGACGCTGACAGAGGCAGTCGAAGAGATCAATTGGCCATCGGACATCTATGTCCCGACGATTCGGAAAAATCTAATTGAGGAGTGCCTCAGTCTCGACCCCAACAAACGGCCCGCTGATATGCGGGAAGTCTGGGAGCGGATTAAGCAGATCGATCAACAGAGCGTCGTCAAAAAAGCGCGACGCCTCAACACCATCTTTGCTACTCTGTTAGTCGTAGCGATCTGGGCTTCGGGATTTGCCTTTATCCAGGCTCAGAAAGCGAAACGTGCCACTGAGCAGGCCCTTCAGGCGCGAGAAGAGACCGAGCAGAGTGCCCGCGCTGCTGAAGAGCTGATGGTGCTATTCGTCACCGAAGTGGGCAAAGGGGACATTTCAGGCGCCGGTGCGGATCGACTCTATTCAATCGTTGCCGAAAACGCGACCACCTTCCTTGAGAGCCGCGCCGAAGGCAGCCGAGAGACCGATCGCATCCTCCGATTTTCGGCACAAACCGCGTCGATCAAGGGCCGTCAGGCAATGGACACCGAGCGCTACGCCGACGCCATCCAGCACTACACCAGCTCTTACGAAATCCGCGCCCAGCTCGCGAGCGAAGCAGAGGGTGAGCGCCCCCGCGAACTCAGCCTGCTGGCCTCGCGCGATCTCATGGAAATCGGTCGGGCCCACGAGCTCTCCGGCACTTTCAGCGAAGCGCTCAGTTTTTACGATGAAGCACTCGAGCTCCGCAAAGCGAGCGTCGAGGGGCTCGACTCAGTCAACCTCAGAGAGCTGCGGGATATCTCAGCCCCCTACCAGGCGACCGCCCGTGTCCACTACTTGCTCGAGTCTCCTGACCGCGCCGCTGAAACCGTTGATACCGCTATCGATTTTATTGCGGAGCTACCGATGGAGCCCCAGGCCAGCCCGGCGTCCCAGTTGATCGAGCTGATACGACTCGCAGACCTCAAGGGTTCCATTCTCTATCAGTCGGGCGACTTCGAAGCAGCGTCCGACGCCTACACCGCACTGATCGACAGGTATCGCACCGCTGAGGACATCACCCCGACGATGAAGTCCGAGCTCGACACCTTTTATCTGACGGCAGTGAATACGCTCGGGCGGATTCAAATCAAAGACGGTGAGTTTGCCGCCGCCCGAGAACTCTTTCGCGAGGAAATCGAAATGCGAGAGAGGGAGATGAGGCGGAAGCCCTACGACCCCGATGTCAAAATTGAGCTCTCCCGCGCCTACGCCCTCGCCGCCGCGAGCCTCGACGTGGAGCAGCCCGCATCTCGATCACTCGCCGTTTACTACCTCGAGGAAGGCATCGAAATGATCGCCGGTCTCCCCCCCGAATACCGAAACCGAGAGGACGTTCAGGACGACATCATCGGCTACAACCAGCAGCTGTCGGAGATATTTGAGATGGATGAGTAGATTGCCGACTCGGAGGTCGGAGGTCGGAGGTCGGAGGTCGGAGGTCGGAGGTCGGAGGTCGGAGGTCGGAGGTCGGAGGTCGGAGGTCGGAGGTCGGAGGTCGG
>JBCCBR010000589.1:0-2452 GCA_039033935.1 Verrucomicrobiota bacterium | reverse complement strand
CTCGTTTGTAAACAACCTGAACAGAGCTGACTATTTTCCATACAATTTCACAGGCTGTTAACATTCCGATCAGGATTGTCCTCTTTCCTTACAACGCGGATCCCCCCACCGGTGGAATCCGCTTTCCAGAGCGCCTGTTCCAGCGCATTCGTCGCGGCGCTCGTTTCAGCAGCTTTTTTGCTGTGCCCCACTCCTTCCCCGAGGGAAGTTCCCTCCCAGATGACTTCGGCACGAAATGTCTTGGCGTGGTCGGGTCCTTCAGCCTCTAGGATCCGGTAGGTCGGACTGACCGGGGAAATCGACTGAAGAGCCTCCTGAAGTTTACCCTTCGGATTGATTTCGTGGGGCTGGTCTTCGATCTCATGAATAAACTCGCCCCAATTGTTGAGGACGAACTGAGTCGCTGACTCAAGTCCTCCATCGAGGTAAACCGCTCCGATCAGGGCTTCGACAGCGTCGGCGAGATTGGAGGGTCGTTCCCGTCCTCCGGTAGACGCTTCGCCTTTTCCGAGCAGGAGTTCTCCTCCGAGGCTGATTTTGTTAGCGAAGCGACACAGCGCCTCCCGAGAGACAAGCCGACTCCGCAGCTTGGTCAATCGACCCTCCGGGAATCTTGGGAACAGCTCGTAGAGCTTGTTGGTGATGATGAGCTGGAGCACGGCATCACCGAGAAATTCGAGGCGTTGATTATCCGAGTGCTGTTTCCTCGACTCATAGGCGAGGCTGGGGTGGGTCAGCGCTTTCTCGAGGAGACCGGGATTGCTGAATTCATATCCAATGCTCTCGGCAAATGTCTCAGCTGATTCCTCCATTTTTCACCTTCGGATAATCTTGGTCTCGAAGAAAATGGGGGGATAGCAAAGCTCGCGGGATTCCAGAAAAAGGACGGGTGGCTGACGGGATTTGAACCCGCGACAACCGGAACCACAATCCGGGGCTCTACCCCTGAGCTACAGCCACCGTCGATACGCACTGTGACCAGAGAGCCGCAGAGCGAGCCGTCACGCTATCTCACACGTCTCACTTTTCCAGTCGAAAATCTGACGTATTTTTGCCGATGGAGGCACCTGAAACATCTCTCGACCTCGAGTCAGTTCGAACCTTGTCTGAAGACTGGCGACCGGTAGCTTTCAAGGAGTGGGAGGTCGTGATCGACGCGATCGCCAAAGGAGAACAGACGGTGTTGTTGAGGAAAGGTGGCATTTCCGAGGGGAGAGCTGGCTTTCAGTGGCTCCACCCTCAGTTTTTTCTCTACCCGAGCCGGTTCCACGAACAGGTCGATCAGGTCAGACCACAGACTGACGGAAAGCCGAGATTCCTCGCTCCAGATTCGGGAAGACTCGAAAAGGTGGATTTTCGGATCTGGATCGAAACGATCGAAACGGGGCGCCTCGCTGATTGGGAACAAGTTTGCGCCTGGGAGCCATGGCATATCTGGAAGCGCTCGACCGTTCGCGATCGCTTTGAGTGGGGAGATGAACCCGGCATCTCCTACGCCAAGATACGGGCTTGGAAATTGCCGCAGCCCTGGTTACTCGATGATCGAAAGAGCTTCGGAGGATGCCGCTCGTGGTTTGGTCTGCCCGCGTCGGAGGGAGGCGATTGGCGGAGCCAGCTTGCGGAAGCAACACCGGTGCAAAGTGATCTTGGTTGGCCAGGCTCGTAAGAGAAGAGGCTGGGAGTTGTTGATAAAATGGGCCACGGAGTCTCATGGGGGCATCGCGAGGAACCTTTTCTGCAGGGCTGGATTCGGAGATCAGTTTTTCGAGGCCTCCTGATTTCTGAATTGGCAAACTGGCCTCGGTGACGTTTCATGCCTTGCGCCGAGCTTATCGATCTGCCTTCGAACCTTTTTTTCGCCATGCTTCCGGAAGTTGAAACCCTTGTTCGCATCCAACATCACGATCAGAAAGTTCGGGCGATTGACAAAGAGATCGCGAGCATCCCGATCGAGGCGGATGACATTCGAGCGAGGCTGGAATCAGACCAGGCAGCCGTCGCAGCGGCACGAGACGAGGTTCAGAAAGTCGAAGTGGCGATCAAGTCACTCGAGCTCGATGTCCAGACCCGCCGCGACTCCATCGCAAAGCTCAAGGTACAACAATTCGAAACCCGGAAGAACGATGAGTTCCGGGCAATTGGAGAGGAGATCGAGAGATACGGTGTCGAAATTTCTGAACTCGAAGACAGCGAGCTCGAGTTGATGGAAGAAGTCGATGCAAAAAAACAGTCGCTTGGCGAAGCTGAAGCCGCGCTGGGTGAGGCTGAAACCAGCGTTGCCGAAGAATTAGCCGACCTCGACAAGCTGGGAGAGAATTTGAGGCAAGATAAGGAAGGCCACCTCGATAAGCGCACCGGTCTTTCGAAGAAACTCGACGAAGTCCTGCTCGATACCTACGAAAGAATTTTCTCGGGCAAAAACGGTGTTGCAGTGGTTCCCTTGACCGATGAG
>JBCCBR010000588.1:0-2456 GCA_039033935.1 Verrucomicrobiota bacterium | reverse complement strand
GCGAGCTGATCCCGGCGCGCGACTGGCTGATGCGGCTCGACCAGCGACGCCAACTCCTGCAAGAGCAGAAGCAGATCGAGGAGAATCTGCTCGTAGCGGAAGCGCGAGCCGCCGGCACCCGTCGACTCTACCTGCTGGTCGGCGCGGCCTCGCTGGTCGGGCTGCTCCTACTCGTGAGCTTCCTCGTTCTCCGCTCGCGCCGCGCCGCCGCCGGCGAGCTGCGTGAACGAATCGCTAACGACCTCCACGACGAGATTGGCAGCACCCTCGGATCGATCGCGCTCAATGCCGATGTCCTCTCGCGGGCTGTCGAGTCACCAGACACCGGCTCGCGCCTCGCAACCATGGCCGGACGCGCTCGCGAGGCATCGCAGACCATGCGTGACCTCGTCTGGGTGGTCGACTCGCGCACCGACGACAGTGTCAATCTGCTGGAGCGCCTCCGCAGCACCGCCGCCGAGTTACTGGGGGACATTTCCCACCGCTTTGAAGTGCCCGAGCCCTTTCCCCGACTGCGGCTCAGCCCGGAGCAAAAGCGGCACCTCCTGCTTTTCGTGAAGGAATCGCTCCACAACGTGCTCCGCCACGCCGAGGCCAGCGAAGTGGTCATTGCCATCAAAAAAGTGAACCACGACTGGCAGTTTGCGGTGTCAGACGACGGCACCGGATTCGACTTCGATCAGAGCGATCACGAACAGCTCGACCGCCTCCGATCGCGGGCGACCCGACTTGGCGGAGAGCTAAGGGTCGACTCGACTCGCGGCTCCGGCACGACTGTCTCGATCCGGGTCCCAACTTCGGCAAAGGCCATCCGCAGTGCTGTATGAAAGACTCCGAGGAACAGCGGACCACGATCTGGATCATTGAGGATAGCGCCGCCTACCGAGAGGCAGTCGTGTTCGCGATCGACTCCCAGCCGGATCTCGACTGCGGCGCGAATTTCCATCAGGCAGAGCCTGCCCTCGAAGTCCTCCGCTCTGAGACCGACGCCCCCGACGTCGTGCTACTCGATCTGGATCTCCCTGGGATGCACGGTCTCGAAGCCATTCCCGAGATCAAAAGACTGAACGCCCGCACCCACGTCCTCGTCCTCACCCAATTCGACGATCGACCAAAAGTCTTCCAGGCAATCGGGGCCGGAGCTTCGGGCTACCTATTGAAAAGTTCACCCCTCGAGGAGATTCACCGCGGCATCAGTGAAGTGATGGCAGGCGGGGCCCCACTCAATGCCCGCATCGCCAAAATGATGCTGACCACATTCACCCAGGTTCCACCCGATGATGCCGAAGTGGACCTCACCCCACGCGAACTCGACGTGCTCCGCCTCCTTGCCGAGGGCTTCGCCAAAAAACAGATCGCCGAGGAACTCGGCATCAGCTACCACACCGTCGACATGCACGTCCGCGCGATCTATCAAAAGCTGCAAGTTCACAATCTGTCCGGAGCCGTCGCCAAGGCAATTCGGCGGGGATTGATTTGATGAGGCTGTTTGCGAATTCGCCTGGACTGTAGGAACTCTGCTCGATTAGGTTAAGGGTTCTTACCACCCGCCAGCAAGTCGATGAGATCGGGGAGAATCGCGCAGATGACATCATTGTGACCAGCACTGGGGACAGGGGTAAACTGAATCTTATGGGGAGCGAGATCCCGCAACTCGCGACCCATCGCTGCCGGAATGAGACCGTCCTCTTCGCCGTGAAAAATTTCAATCTCGACGTCGTCCATCTCCGCAATACGCTCGATCGCCCGGCGATTGTCCCAGCGATGACGAAGCCCCACGGCAAAGGCAGACGTGACTTGGCGTCGGGCCATGTCCTGCATCGAGGTAAAAGGACTCACCGCGAAGACACGCGGGACCTCCCAGACAGAGGCCGACTCGAAAGCTACCGCCGCGCCTAGTGAATGCCCCAGAAGCGAGGCGCGGGCGGCCAACTCATCCTCGCTCAGCCCGAGTTCGCCCGGAAGCGCCGCCCACAGCGCATCACTTGCTTCGCGGATAGCCCGGCGTCCCGGTTTGCCCTGATTGGCTCCGTATCCGGGGTAGTCGATCAGCACGCAACAGGTTTCAGGTGACTGCGTTATGACGGATCGGGCGAGGCCTGCAAAATCAATCGCCAATGATCCGTTTCCTCCAAATATCAACCAGACTTTCTCGGGACTCCCCGTCTCACCAATCAAGTAGGCGACCTGCTCTCCAGAAGTGGATGTATACTCAAATCTTCTGACCTTATCCTCTTCACTAAGGCCCGGATGGCGGCGGGGAAAGAAAATCAGGCGATCCTGAGCGAGAAACACGAGCAACAATCCAAGCCCGTAAAGACAAACTAGGATCAGGGGGAGTTTGATAGTCCAGTGCATTGATCGATTGCGATTTACCGGATTAATCCTCGCCCGGCTTGAGTGTATGAGCCAGTAACCGGGTGAAGCGGCGCTTCCAGCGGGAGCTGCCGGAGGAG
>JBCCBR010000587.1:0-2462 GCA_039033935.1 Verrucomicrobiota bacterium | reverse complement strand
CGGCGACCTCGAGGATCGCGGCGACGTCTTCGAAAATCCCACGTGCCGATTCGCCATCGAGTCTCCGAGTGCTGCCTTCCGTCCGGACTGCCCCGATTGCCCGATGGATTCCGACGGCGAGGTGAAGACCGCTCTCGCTCCGGATATCCCAATCGAGTTGCCAACGCTCCAGCGCTCCCTGCATTTCGAGAGCCGCTTCGACGGCGCGGCGCTCGTGCTGAGACGACTCCTGCCCAAGACCAAAGAGGGCGACCACGGTGTTGTCGGACGACTGCTCAAGCACACCTTCGTGACGCAGCACGATGTCGATCATGGTCGAGAAAAAGGCATTCAGCAGGGTGTAGACCCGATCGCTCTCGAGGTGATCTGAAAACTGATCGAAACCGACCAGTTCTGCCATGACCACGGAGACGGCTCGTTCTTCGGTCGAGATCTGCACCGCATCGGTCAGCTTGGAATCAGCCGCCTGAGAGCGCACATAGTGGACCAGCGCTCCTTTGAGGGATTCACGCTCTTCGAGCCCTTCGGCCATCTGATTAATCGCCCGGGCCAGCTCGGCGAATTCGTCGTCACTGGTGACTTCGACCCGCTCGGAGAAATGACCCTTGCTCAGTCGCCGGACGTGTTCCTGGAGCCGAGTCAAAGGCTCGGTCACCTTGCGCGAAAGCCAGGCGCCCAGGGCAATCGCAACAATGACCGAGGCGGTCCAGGCGAGGACTTCGGCGATGAGCAGTTTGCGGAGCAGGGCTTCGATGCGTTGAGCTTCGATGTCGACTCCCACCATCGCGATTGGTTCGCCGCTGCTGTTTTCAATCGGTGCGAAGGCCGAAAGCCAGGTGCCGAATGAGTCCTTCGCAAAGTCGCTGTCGGCCCGAGCCACTCCCAGGACCGGCTTCTCAAACTCATGGGCAAACTCGACTTCATCGCCGAGGTAGGACTTATCGTCGCCGTCTTCTTCGGCATCGACCACATACTCCCATTCGCCATCCTCCAGTGGGCGGATGATGTAGATGAAGCGCACTGGCAGAGCACCACTGTCATTAGCATCCCTGACCGCGCGCAGGTCGTCCCTAACCGTGATGTAATCTGGCGATCCATCCTGCTCAGGATCGGTCAGGCCAATCACGAGATCACTATCGACGGTCGGGGCCGCGCTTACCGCAATGGAGTAGACTTTCTCCTGGATCAATTCGAACGCGAGCCGATTCGCCTTTCGCAAACTGAGCCAGACCAACAAGCCACAGCTGACCCCAACGATGAGGACAAAGAGCGACTGGATCTTGAATCGAAAGGGCATCGGCTATCGCTATTACCTGTTCCCTAGAATCGGCTAATTAAAAGAGGCGAAATCAGAGAGAGCATCGGTCGATTCCTTCGCCCTCCGCGCGAACGTGAGATCATGAATCTCTCGACCCGCCGCGAGGCCCTTCTGCTCGTAGAGCGTTGGCTTCTCCCGCTGCAACCAAGCAGGAAGTGCGACGCTCTCCCAGCCGGAGCGAGCCTTCATCATCGAATCGATGGCCGACGCGTAATTTTCAATATCGGTCGCAGCGTGAAAAATACCCGAGGGCTTCAGGGTTTTTTCCACGAGATCGATCAGGCCGGGAGAGAGGAGGCGGCGATGCTGGTCTTCCGGTTTCGGCCACGGCTCTGGAAAAGGCACCAGGATCGCATCGGCAACGGACCGGGGGAGATGATCTTCCAGCACGAGGCGAGCGTCCCCACGGACCAGCCGCACGTTTTGGATCTCGGCACTTGCCAGCTTCCCACAGGCCGCGGCGAGACCGGGCCGGTGAACCTCGATTCCGAGGATCCGGCTGTGAGCTTGTTTCTCAGCGAGCGCGACGAGGTGATCCCCCATCCCAAAACCGATTTCGATAAGGAGAGGCCCCTCGCATTCAGAAAACGCTTCCGCGAGATCGATTGACTGGTTGAATTTCCAGGTCAGCCCAAAGCGAGGCCAATGGTCGCGGAAAGCGCGCTTCTGAGAGCGTGTTAATTGCCCCTGATTTCGCAGATAACTTGGAACCCATCGCAGCTTCCCATTTCGCCGCAGATCAGACATGACTCGGCGATGATTGCTGAGCGTTGAGCTCTCGGAATCCGCAGAAGAGCTTGCCATCTTCGACGGGCTCGTCAGGGAAGACTCCATCGGTGTCTAAAAACCGGTCGCAAATTTCGCGAAACTCAGTCCATGACTGGGCTCGTCGCAGCGACGCCGAAAAAGCGCCTTCAGCGATTCCTGAACCGATGTAGTTGGTGAATTTTTTCATCCGATGCGTCAGCCTCCGCTCGTCCCGCACCGGGGCGGCGGCCGCTATTTCATCGGAAAGTTCGAGGACCATTTGAAGATGTGGAAATCAGGGGGATACCATAATCCAAACGCAAATTAACCCCCGAAGCTGGTCGCCATTGCAACCCCGTCCCAATCCCTAACAGTGTCGAAACCTCTGGATTGGGTG
>JBCCBR010000586.1:0-2465 GCA_039033935.1 Verrucomicrobiota bacterium | reverse complement strand
CGAGGAGCTGGGCCTGAGAGGGCGCATCATCATCGGCGACGAGGGCATCAACGGGACCGTTTCAGGAGCGGTCGCCAGCACCGACGCCTACCGCGAGGCGCTGCTCGGCGACCCTCTAACGAGTGCAATCCAGTTCAAGATCGATCTGGCGGAAGACCACGTCTTTCCAAAACTATCGATCAAATACCGCCCCGAAATCGTCACGCTCGGCCTGAACCAGGAGGACGACATCGATCCAAATGAGATCACCGGCGATCATCTCGACCCCGCCGAGTTTCTCGAGGCGATGCAGGATGAGAATGCGCTCGTAATCGACGGGCGAAATCTTTACGAGAGCGAGCTCGGGCGATTCAAAGGGGCAATTTGCCCTGAGATCGACAATTTCCGCGACTTTCCCGCCTGGCTGCGCGAGCATCGCAGAGAGCTCGAAGGCCGCCGCTTACTGACCTACTGCACCGGTGGGATCCGTTGCGAAAAACTCAGCGGGTTCCTCAAACAGGAGGGTTTTGAGGATGTCGCCCAGCTCGACGGTGGCATCATCCGCTACAGTCAGGACCCGGCTACTCAGGGACGCGATTTCGAGGGCCTCTGCTACGTGTTCGACGAGCGAGTCGGCATCGAGGTCAATCACACCGAGACGCGCAAAGTGATCACTCACTGCCGCCACTGCGATGTAGAATGGCCTCACTACGGAAATTGCCAGTGGAACCGCTGCAACGCGCAGATCTTCGTCTGCGAAAGCTGTCGCGAAAGCCACGGACTGTACTGCGACGAGTATTGCCGAGAGCAACACGCCGAGCAGATCGCGGCTGAGGACGCCGCGATGATTGAGTGAAGTTTATCCTGATTCGCTCGGTAAAAATGCGAAAGGGTTCACGTAGCGCACACCACAATTTCTGACGTCCGCTACGTTGCGCGTTGCAAGAACCAAGTTGTGCTCGAGTGCAGTGGCCGCTAAGAAGCCGTCCATAAAGGGGAGTCGGTTGCTCGCATTGATACTCCCCCAGCGAATCGCGATCCCTTCATTCACTGGGAGAATTCTCGAAGGATATCCGCGCTTTAATCCAGTAAACCATCTTTCCAGATGCGAAGATTGAATCGGATCTTTGCGCCTCAGCTGTTCTACTCCTCTCCAAATCTCCGCCAGGACGACGACACTCAGCCATGTCGAGCCTTCCGCCAGAGTTGAGTGCCAGACTGCGACCCGCTCATCGCATCTACGGCCTTTCCGAAGTTCAGAAACCACGTTTGTATCAAGAAGATACTCAGTCATCCTACCGGCTGATTTTCAGGAGGATACTCCCTGGGTTCGAGTGGGATTTCCAAGTCTTCGCACGGATCCGCGATTAGATATTCTTCGAATGACATCTTACCTGCAGATGAAGAAATGCCGGTCAGCGCCTCCCTCAGAATCAAGCGGTGCTCTTGCTCAACAGATCGACCGTTTTGAGAGGCACGCTCTTTGAGAATTGCGACCAGCGAGTCTTCGAGTTTGCGGACGAGCAATTGAGCCATAAAAAACGATAACAACGATATCACAATCTGCAACTGAGGGGTGTTCACTTAACCCTATTAAGTCTCGGACTGAACCCTGTTCAATCCGAGCACGCCCGCTTTGCCCAGCCTAATCCCTCCCGTAGTAGGCTTTGCACTCCGGCTTCAGCCAAAAAATCAGCAGCGGAACCGAAGCGGCAATGAAGCAGCCCGAGGTCATCCCGATGCAGATCAGGACCAGGTTGTAAACCCACGCACCCCGCTGGCGATCTGTAAAGATCCCGATGACAAACGCGACCAGAAACAGCAATCCAAAGACAACGTAAACGCCTCCGAGGATTGGCATCATGGCGAGATCGGCCTCTGGAATTTCTCCATCGAAAAAGTCGAGGCTCGGCATGAGAGCCAGGAAAACTCCGGCAAGGATGAGAATCAAATAGATAACCGCGAGCACCCAAGCATAGACCTTGAACCAGGTCACGACCTTTGGTTTTGGTGGGAGTGTATTCATAAAATTATTCTTCTGGCCTAGCGCGCTCGATACCCAATAAATCCAGACAACCTACTCCCCCCTGCTGTCTCGCAACTCGATTTCCCGAATCCCTTTCATGATCCGATCCGCCACCGCCTGATAGGTCTGCTTGGTCGACAACTCTGGGTCGTCAATCAAGTCATCAAAGGTCAGCAATTCACCGACTGCCACCGTAACCGGATGGGGCTTGAGGCCCTTCGCCCCACGTGGGAGCGCTTTCTCCGCCCCGAAAATGCGCATCGCGAGCACCGGGGCACGCGACTTAGTGACGATCATCCCGACTCCAGGCTGACCGGTCTCTGTGATTTCGCCATCCCAACTCCGCTCTCCTTCGGGGAAGATGACCACTTTCTCCTTTTCTTTGAGCAAGGTAAAAACCGTCCGCAAAGTCGATAGCTCCGGTTTTTTCTGATCGATCGGGATCGCTTGGATTCGCGGT
>JBCCBR010000585.1:0-2466 GCA_039033935.1 Verrucomicrobiota bacterium | reverse complement strand
TGACTGCGCTCGAGCAGCGCCGGACTCCAGGGGAAGCCGAGGAGCCGTACCGCACTGCGCTCCAGGGTCCCCTCGAGCATTAGGCGCTCGGTCATCTTCAGTGCCCCACTGGCGAGTGCCTCGACCAGACGATCGCTTTCCTCCTCGGTCGCACAGGTCAGAAAGCCAAGCGTGCCAGTATTGATCGCCGCGATCGGGCAGAGCGATTTTCCCAATTGGCGGATCACCCATAGGATTGTCCCGTCTCCGCCGAGTACGACGATGCCGCCGACTTTGTCAGCGAGATCTGCCACAGGCGATCCATCTCGCCTCTCCAGAAGCGTGGCGGTGTGTTGCTCGAGCGAGATTTCGATTCCATAAGCCTCAAAACGAGACATCAGCTTTTCAAGAAGAGCGACCGCTCCAGATTTGCGGGGATTAGCGACGAGCCCGACTCGATGAAATTGCGACATGGGTGAAGAGCTGGAGGAAACTTCGGAGGAAGAGCATAGCCACGTTTCGATCGCTCCTAAAGCGCTAATCTCGCTAGAAACTCGACATTGCCATCCGTTCCTTTGATCGGTGAAGGGATACAATCAATCCACCGGAGTTCCAGAGTCTCGGTGGCGTGGTCGCGAATCTTGTCAATCGCAGCCTGATGCAGGTCTGGCTCGCGCACGATGCCACCTTTCCCGACTTGGGCACGCTCCAGCTCAAACTGTGGCTTGATCAGAGCGATCACTTCTCCACCATCCCCCAGCGCGCTGATAACCGGTCCGAGAATCTTCGTCAGCGAGATGAACGAAACATCGATCACGATGAGATCGACTTTTTCAGGAATGTCGCTGGCTGCAAAGTAGCGGAGGTTCACGCCCTCCTGCGACTCGACACGAGGATCTTCCCGCAGCTTCCAAGCGAGTTGGTTTTTGCCAACATCAAAGGCATAGACCCGCGCCGCGCCTCTTTGTAAAACGCAGTCAGTGAAGCCGCCGGTCGATGCGCCGGCATCGAAGATGACTTTATGGGAGACGTCTATTTCAAATGCATCGAAAGCGCCTTCCAGCTTGAGGCCTCCGCGACCGACATACTTCGGCTTTTTTTTGATCGAAATAACAGCCTCATCCGACACCTTCATACCGGGCTTCAGATTGCCCGGCGCCCCTTCGACTCGCACCTCACCGGCGAGGATGAGGCGCTTCGCGACTTCTCTGGAGTCACACAGTCCACGAAGGTAGAGCGCTTGATCGAGACGTTCTTTGGGCATGGCCGGGTTTGCTGGAGTATCGCGCTTTTATTTCCGGGGATAAATTGATAAACTGTAACCACCAATCGGACCGACTCGTCTCGTATCGTTGACCGGACTGGTCTCCTTTTCGAATCCCTCAGAAATTCACTCGACCACATTCCCTGATGCCGCAACCCGTGAGATTCCTGCTGAGTGCGATCGCTGTCGCCGCGGTTGCGATCGCTCTCGTAGTCGGGTTTAGCGTGGGGCTACAGCCTGCCGAGGATGGCGCGCTTGCTACCTCGGCTCAAAACAGCCAGCTCGTCGCTGATATTGCGCTGGTCGATGCGTCCATTTCCGACGCTTGGAGAGCAGCGGATCTTTCTCCAACTCCGCAGGCTGATCGTCTCACCCTGGCACGCCGCCTCTCCCTCGCTTTGACCGGCGCGGGGCCATCGGTGGAAGAGCTGAAGCGGCTTGAGCGGCTATCGCCCGAGGTCGACCCGATCCAGTCCTGGCTCGACCACCTCTTGGCTGACGATCGCTTTGCGAACTATTATGCCTCTCGCTTATCGAGGGTCTATGTCGGCGCTGCGGAGGGCCCTTTTCTCGTGTTCCGACGTCGTCGACTCAACAATTGGCTCGCGGAGCAGCTGAAAGAAAACCGACCCTACGATGAAATCGTCAGCGAAATGATCAGTGCTGACGGGGTCTGGACGACCAACCCCGCTGCTAACTTTGTCACCGCGACTTTCGTTGGAGAGGGCGACAATCAGGGGCCCGACGAGTTAGCACTCGCCACTCGCACCAGCAGAGCTTTTCTCGGCGTCAGCCTCGATTGCATGCAGTGCCATGATGACAAATTCGGAGACTACTGGAAGCAGGAGCATTTTCATGAATTCGCCGCATTCTACGGCCAGGCCGAGATCCAGCTCACCGGGCTGCGCGATAAACCGGACCAGCTCTACGAAACCCAATATCTCGGCGCGAAGGAATCATCTGTGGTCACCGCAGCGGTGCCGTTTTTGAAAGAGCTCGATCCTGGGAAAGGCCCGCTTCGCGATCGACTCGCCAAGTGGATCACCCATACCGACAACCGCCCTTTTGCTCGCACTATTGTTAATCGGACCTGGGCGATGCTGCTGGGACGGCCTCACTGGAGGACAAGCTGGCCACCTACCTAGCCGCGTTGCGCGAGGCCGGGGAAGAGTATCGCGATCTACGCCTCCAGCCCCTCACCGATATCCACCTCCGCTCTAACG
>JBCCBR010000584.1:0-2468 GCA_039033935.1 Verrucomicrobiota bacterium | reverse complement strand
GTCTCCGTTTGAAATCTGCGAAGCGTAGATGATGCCCTTGGCCCCTCCTTCAAAACGGACCAGGTTGTTTCCATCATCGTCGAGCTCGCGACCCGGGATAAATGCGGTCAACTCAGAGCAAATCTCGTCAATTTCGAGGCCCGTGATGTAGCGGATCAGGTTGTGAGCGTGGGTTCCGATGTCGCCCATGCAGTTCGAAATCCCGGCAATACTCGGATCAGCCCGCCAGTTGCTGATTTTTCCCTGACCTTCTCCCTCGACATCTCCCACCGCATAGCCCTGAGGATATTCGGCGACTATCTTGAGGATGCGGCCGAGCTCGCCATCACTGACCATCCGGCGCGCCTCTTTTACCATCGGGTAGCCAGTGTAGTTGTGAGTCAGCGCAAAGACTTTCCCGCTCTTCGCGATGATGTCCCGCAACTCGAGCGCTTGCTCGTAGGTTTGCGTCATTGGCTTGTCGCAGATCACATTGAAGCCAGCTTCGAGGAAAGTCTTCGCGACATCAAAGTGAAGGTGGTTCTGCACCACGACCGAGACAAAATCGACCTTATCCTCCCGTGCTGCCTCTTTCTCAGCCATTTCCTGATAGCTCCCGTAGGCTCGATCTGGATCGATGAAAAAGTCCTGTCCCGACAGCTTCGATTTTTCAGGATCCGAGGAAAAGGCACCCGCGACCAGCTCAATTTTACCGTCGAGATTTGCCGCCATGCGGTGGACTTGACCAATAAAAGCACCCCGGCCGCCACCGACCATGCCCATGCGAAGCTTGCGATTCATACTCTTTGAAACTGAGAACTATTGTCGTGAAAAAAGTGAGTCGCGAGCCTAGGCAAAAGCGCGCCCGAATGCAACCTCTGAGCCGATCGCAATTGATCGAGAATTGCTTGCTGCGCCTTGGGCAACCAATCCAAATCCTGATCGATCAGCTGCCGGGCACATTAGAACTTCGAGCCGACTCGGACGCCGCCGCCAAACTGCTCCCCGGTTGCCTGATCTCCCAGCACAAACCCGTATAGACCACCATTCCAGCCGGAGCGAACTAGCAAATCTACCCCGCCCTGAATTCGCCAGAAGGTATTATCGAGGCCATCTCCTGAACTCGAAAGAGTGGGACTGCTACCCTCCAGGGCGAGACCACTCGCACTGCTCGGATCGAGAGTCAGGGTCTGGGAGGTATCTGTCTGAAATCGAGCAGTGGTGACCCGATCGCTCCCCGGCTGGTGAACGATCGCAGCACTGAGGTAGGGTGCGACGAGGCCCCACCCAGTTTCTTCGTGCAGTGAAACGGAATAACCAGCCTGCAATTCCCACTGATCGAAATCCTGCTTATCAACATCGATCAGTCCTCGCCCCGTCTGTCCGTTGAAGGTTTCGCGGTAAGGATTCGTCCGACCAGTTCTAAAACGCACACCGGCGAGAGGACCATGTCGGAGCCGATCGACTTGGAAAGTGTAGTTGGCAGTCAGATCCGCCGTGTGAACGTCCGTTTCAGGCGACGACACAGCCTGGCCGCCTCCCAGCAAACGACTGACATTTGATTCGACGCTGGCGTAGCTGTAGAGGAACGAAGCTGAAAGTGCACCCGCTTGGCCAACGAGATAAGCACTGACGGCATCGCCATCACTGTCGACCGATGCTCCTTCGAGACTCGCATCCCCCTCTAAGTAACTGTAGGCAAAGCCACCAATCAGATTCCCACTAATCAGGTAGTCGACTCCGACTGTTGCTGAATAGTTGTGGATCTCTTGCCCGAGGCGGGCATTTGGCTGCGTGAAATCCTCACTCCCGGCGATGTCAGTTGAAACAATGTCGCCGCCCACCCAGATTTCGTAGCGATCGGTTCCCGGTGGAGCTAGCTGAGGGCGGCCCGAGTTGATCTCAGCTCCCCCGACTTGATTGAGTCGAGAGGTACCTCGACGCACTTGATCGAGATGCGAGCTGACTCCGCTAATGTGGGCGAGGGCGGCTCCTTCTGCCACATTGCTCGCGGCAATTGCTGTGCTGAAACCGATGTAGCCTGAAATGAGTGCCTCAATATCTATGATCGTAAAAGTGAGAGTCTCTCCGAAGAATTGAGCGCCATCGAGTGCCACCCCTGCCTCTCTCAAAAATGCCTCGTTGTCTTCGTTTGCGACGGTCGGATAGATCGTCAGTTCTCCGTGCTCCCCATCGCCGTTTACGGTTGGATTATCCGTCGCCGCGACTACTCCTGAGACCTGAAGCTGCCCATCGATTTCCACCAGTATTGGCCCTCCACTATCGCCTTCGCCTGGTGCGGCTTCTAGATTAACCCCATTGGGGGCGCCGAGAGAGTTGAAGTCTCCCGCCGGATCATCGAAATCGATAAATAGCGCATTGCCAAGAGGGATCCTGGGATCCGTGCTGCCGAGCGCAGCTGGCGCATCGACCACGCCAGCCGGACTGCCATCGTCACCCAAGTGGTCGATGTAACCGTCGCGACTGTG
>JBCCBR010000583.1:0-2475 GCA_039033935.1 Verrucomicrobiota bacterium | reverse complement strand
GCTTTGGTCCCGCGCAGATCGGAAGGCCAGATCGCGCGAATCGCGGCATCTCCTGAGCCCGGCAAAAACACGAGTCGTCGGTCCTGTCCGTAACTGCTGTCTTCGAGACGTCTGCGCGCGCTCCACGTCCCGGAGTCCTGCCGATACGTCGTCACCTCGATCCGCCAGAGGGCGCGCTGAAAGTAGCGATAAGCGACTACCGGATTTCCCTCCTGATCGACTCCAACGACCGGAACATTGACCGGATTACCTGCCTCACCAGCCGGGCCGAGCGGAATCTCAGTAAACGCCTCGGATGCGATATCGAAACGGCCAAAAAGAACGCGTTTACCGGCATTGATACCAGTGCCGTTGTCGTGTCCGCGCGAGTCGAGTCCCCAGCGGCTTTTTCCCTGCTCTGCCGCGATCCAGAAACCGGTGCCATCCGAAGTAGCAGCGATCGAAGCCCGCGCCTCGTAGCGGTCAGTGTGGGCGATCGGGTATTTGACCACGCTCGGCTCCGCACCAGGTTCCGAGGGCAAAGTAATGCAGGCGAGGTAGAGATTAAATTCGTTAGTATCATGGCTTCGAGAGCTGTCCCACACGACCCATGCTCTGCCGTCCGAATCGAAGGCAAGCTGCGGTTCCCAGTCTCCGCCTCGCTCGGTCGCCACAGCGATTTCGGATGACCAGTTGCCCATTGCCGGGTCATAACAGCGCGCATAGACGTCCCCCTCACCGGCCCGAAATGATTGCCATACGACCCAGACTCGCCCCTGTGAATCCGAGCCGGCATCGACAAATGCCTCCGCAGCATCGGTGTCGGCGATCGTGGTCTGATCGAGCAGTCCGTCCTCGCGATCCCATGTCGCCGCAAAAATATCGACCGTGTCGTCTGAAAGACTGGTCTGGGGCCAGATCACGTGGACGGTCTCCTCACCGTCGAGAGCGATTGCCGGGGCGTGTAAAACGCCTTTTACGAGAGGCTTTTGAGGATCGCTCCAGTCGCTCTGATCGTTCGAGGCGATCCGCAGGGTATCATCCTCCCCGTCCCAGTCGAGGAAGGCAGTAAAGATGGTGCCGTCGGGACTGAGGACGGCGTCGGGCAGATCGTATTGATGATCTGGAAGGGCAAGTCGATTGATCGCCCCCATGAGTGGGTGCGTTGCCTCCCGATGGGGGACTGTCTTTGGTTTCGGAGCCGGTGCTTTTTCTTTGGCTGCTTCTTTGGCTTTGGCAGATGGCTTTTCCTGAGCGGTGGCGAGCCGCGAGGAGATCAGTGCGCTTCCAGCAAGGCACCCGAGCAGGAGAATGGCGGCCGCGACTGAGATTCGGAGGCATTTCATACGGGGGAGCTTTCGTAGTTCGACGTCGCTTGTCGAGCAGGGTTCCGCTCACATTTGCGGGACCGTGCGAGGATTCGAAGTGGGCGAGGACAGGGTCTTACGCAAATCGTTCGGCGAAATTGCGCGATAGAACAGCGGGCAAAAGGCGATTACTTTTTCGAAGTTATGGTGCGCATTCTTGTCATCGGCTTGCTCCCGTTTGTTTTCGGAGTGGACCAGAGCTCGGGCTCAGAGGAACCACTCGATTACAACCGCGATGTGCGCCCGATCCTCTCCGATGCCTGTTTCCACTGTCACGGCCCCGATGCTCAGAATCAGTCATCGGAGTTTCGGATGGATACCGAGGAGAATCTCTTCGCCGATCTCGGTGGCTATTTTGGCGTAGTGCCCGGAGATCTCGAGGAAAGCGAAATCCATTACCGGATTCACACCGACGATGAGATCGACGCGATGCCTCCACCCGATGCGAATCGGCTGCTGACCGACGAAGAGCGCGCTATCCTCGATCGCTGGATCACTGAGGGCGCGACCTGGGAAGGGCACTGGGCTTTCCAGATTGCGGAGAAATCGGAAATCCCGCCCGATCAGCACCCGGTCGACTTTTTCATTGACCGAAAACTGGCTGAGGAGTCGATTACTCCAAACCAGCGCGCCTCGCGCGAGACTCTCCTGCGACGAGCCTCGCTCGCGCTAACCGGACTTCTGCCAACCCCGGAGGAGGTCGACACGTTTCTTGCCAAACCGGATTCCGACGAGATCTGGCGCGGCGAGCTGCAGCGACTGATGGCCACGAGTGCCTACGCCGAGCGGCAGACCCTGCTCTGGCTCGACGGGGCGCGCTACGCCGATACCGATGGGTTTCAAAATGATGCCGAACGCAGCAACTGGCCGTGGCGCGACTGGGTCATTAAGGCGTATCAGGACAACCTGCCGTTTGATCAGTTCACGATCGAGCAGCTCGCCGGCGACATGCTGCCTGAGGCGACGAATCACCAGATCCTCGCCTCGGCCTACAATCGCAATCACCGTCAAAACAGCGAAGGCGGAGCCCTCGCCGAGGAATTTCTGGTCGAGAATGTGATCGATCGGGTCGAGACCACCTCGACCGTCTGGCTCGGGCTCACGATGGGATGTGCCCGCTGTCACGATC
>JBCCBR010000582.1:0-2482 GCA_039033935.1 Verrucomicrobiota bacterium | reverse complement strand
CTCTCGATCCATCGTAAAGTAGGCGATCAGACGAGGATCTCTCGACAACTCGTCTCGGTGCTCTTTCCAGACCTGCAAACGCTCCTCACGCATTTCGCTCGCTTGAGCTTCAAACTCAGCGAGAGAGCGATCCCGAATTTCGGAGGCGTCGAGCTCGCTGCCACCAGCATCGGTCCAGCGCAGAGCCTCGCCATCGCCGAGGAAGAGCTTATCTCCCGATCTCGCCTCGGGATACCACTCGATCGATCCGTCAATCACATGGAGGTCGGCCTTCTCCTCAGTAACGTTTAGGGAAAACTCTGTCCCCAAGTCAATCACCTCACCTTTTGGAGTGGTCACCCGAAAGCCCTCTGCCACTTCCGGGACGCGAGCCTGGACACGACCCGTTGTGACTGCCATTTCCATCGGCGAAACCATTTCGAAATGGGATTCCCCTTCGACTCTCACAGTGACGCCGCTGAAAAGTTCGAGCGTGAGAGCCCCACTCGCCATTTCGTAATGCCGACCGGCCACAAGATCGCCCTGACGAAGTATTTCACCGCCTTTCCACTCCACGTTTTCAGAGCTCGCGACCACGCCAAAACCGGTCGCAACGGGCTCCCTCTTCGACACATTCTCGCCTGCCGAAACCAAGTCCACTGTGCTTCGTCCGACCCAACCGGCGGCGACCAAAGCGAAGAGTGCAACACTCGCCGCAGCCGCCCAGCCAAGGATCGATCGACTGCCACGACCTCGGGGAAAATTGACCACCTTGCTAGTCTCCTTGGTAGTGTCAGTCCCAGTTTCGCTGGCTGGACCAACCTCTACCGAGAGCAACGTGTCGAGACCGGTACGATCGTAGTAGAGCTGCCTTGCGGCTGGATTCACCAGTAGCTCCGCCTCGAGGCGGACAAAATCTGACTCATCGATCGCTCCGTCGAGGAGCGCATCGATTAAGCGTTCGCAGGTATCACGATTCATTAGGAGAGTTTCTGTTGCTTCAGCATCCGGGCCTCGATGCAGGTCTGGAGGCGATTGCGGATACGGTGGAGGGTCACTTTTAACGAACCAACGGATCGCCCCACTTCCGCCGCGTAGTCTGCTAGCTGAGTCGGCTCATAGTAGCGATGCCGGATCAATTCGCGGTCGCGATCTTTGAGCTGCGAGAGACAACCGCGCAGCGCGTCCTGCCGGCTATCCCAGGCGACCTCGTGGTTGGGGATTTCTGCTTCGATCAAATCGCATAGCTCATCGCCGAACACGAGCCGACTATCGCGGGCCTGCTTCTTCCGAAAGTTGAGCACCTCAAAACGAGCGATGCTGAAGATCCAAGCCTTGAAATTTGTCCCCAATTCGAAGTCTTCTCGCTTTTTCCAAATCGTCGTATTCGCCTGCTGCGCGACGTCAGCGGCAGACGATTCGCCCGGCAGAAGCGAGATCACATAATGCCGTAACGCCGCCTGATGCTCAGTGAGCAATCGGACAAACTCGGATTCTGGGTCATGAATTTCCGGCATCTACACCTCCAAATGCTTTTTTGGATTGATTGGTTAACAAAAATCGACTCCTTCCCAAAAAGGAAAACGCCCCCTTCCGTCTTTGGCTACCAGGTTCTGGGCGACCACGGGGAGAATATCATCACCGCGCTTTCAATAGGCTACCGAATCACATCAGGTAAATCATACCCGCGACGAGACAAAAAATCGCGATGCAGCAGAAGGCGAGCGCGGACCGAAATGCAGCAAGCCGTAGGGGGTCGTCAAGGAAGCATTCACTCGGGTTCGTCCGATCGTAAAACACGTCGATCGGATCGCCGATTTTCTGCTGAAAAATCGAGATCGTGCCCGGACTCTTTTCACCCTTGCCCCCTACCGGCATCGTGAGACGCGATCCTGCATAGTCGACTCCGCGGACTTGGAAAGAGTAGCTCACGATCGGATTGTAGGCCCCGGCCGAGATCTGACCGGCACTCCTGCTGTCGGCTATTTCGATCCAGAATTCGCGGAGAATACCCTCAGTTTTTCCATAGCGGATCCGCGAAAGCATGAGCGCCTTCCAAATCTGAACACACGCCGGCACAATGAGTGTCAGAAAAAGGAAGACGTAGCAAACGAGTTTCATGCCATCGAGCCCGGCTTTGATTACGCGCAGTTTTTATCTCCCGGATCGGGCATCGTGGAATGATGGAATTCATCGAGGACAAAACCGGGCAAATTCTGCACGCCCCAGAACAAATGGACCTGCGGGGACGCAGTTCCCTACCGAATCGCACAGGTACGGTTGACCGTCCTCGGTCGACCGTTCGCGGGGTGCGTCGCCAAATCTACGGATTAATGCGCGAATGCAGACAGGCCTCGATTTGAGCGCGCCAGAGCAAACGGACCTGGGAGGACGCAGTTCCCTACCGGATCGCACAGGTAGGGTTGACCGTCCTCGGTCGACCATTCGACCGAACGCGACCGGCGCAGCGCCAGGTCAATCCGCTCACGCGCCGTGGTGCGTT
>JBCCBR010000581.1:0-2487 GCA_039033935.1 Verrucomicrobiota bacterium | reverse complement strand
GGGCCTCGACAAAATCCGGGGTAAAATCAACCGCAGGGACAGCTTGAATCGCCTCACTCGAGGCCGAGCTGAGGGAGCGAATCGCAGCACTGTTCGCCTCCGCTTTCGGAAGCTCTTGGGCTGAAAACGATGCCATTTCCGGAGCATCGGGAACCAGATCAACGGTGGCGATAGCTACCGGATCGGAGGGGGCACCTTCGTTTGACGGATCGACTGCTAGATCTGGGCTGACTGGATCAGTTTGATCATCATCGTTTTTGATCAAAACGGATTCGCTCGTGTCCGAACCTGCTTCTGCAGCTTGATCTGGCGACGGTTCTGAGACGGGGGGCATCTCGCGAGGCGATGGCTGATCAGAAGACCGCGAAGGCAGCGAGCTCGGCGGGGCGACTTCCGGATCTGAGTTCAACACAAGGGCAGGTTCCTCGGCATTCTGATCTGAGGGGCTCACTGCGCTGACTTGGCTGCCGCGCTCCCCCTCGAATCGGCTGACTCGGACCCACGCATCGACAACCTGCCCGACCGCTTGTCGTATGGCCTGCTTCGGAGCGAAAAACCAGCACAGGCCTAGAAAAGCGGCAAAGAGTGAAGCCGAAACCAAAGCGCGAGACATTCGAACCCGAGTCTAACACTCGTCACGGAAATCTCCCGAGATAAAATTTCGGCAACTGCTTCCCTCAAGATTTTTCTGACCTCCAACACCGCAATTTCAACCCCGAAATCGTTGGAATCAGTTCAGGCTCGCGCAATGGCGGCATAGCCAATGCGGATCGACGCGAGGTTTAGGCTTGCAGCGATTCCCGAAATTGTTCAATCGTCGAACTCCCCAAAACTCCGAGCGATTTGCCCCGTTTCTGATCGGTCTGGAAACTCCCCTTAATCTCCAATGAAAACGAAAACCCTCGTGGTGGGCGCAGCGCTGTCCACTCTTCATCTATTTCAATTAGCCGTGGCTCAGGAAGCTAGCACTTCCGCAACTGAGAGCAGCCTTGATCCGACCGTAGTCTCAGGTTCACCGGCGGCGGCTCCAACCCCGGTCAGGTCAACCTCGCCGACACAAACGGTACGACAGGCGACTGTCTCACGACCAGTCGAGGTGGAGGTCTACGATACGATCGAGCCAGAGGTCATCGAGGGGGGAGCCGAAGCTACTTTTGAACTTCCCGGTTCCGGTTTCTTCATCACTTCGCAGGACATCCGAGATCAGAACTACGTCAACGTGAACCGAGTCCTCGCCAAAGTCCCTGGAGTCTACGTGAGGGAGGAAGACGGCTTTGGAAACTTTCCCAATATCTCAATTCGAGGCGTCGACGGGACGCGCTCTGAGAAGGTGACGATCATGGAAGACGGGATCCTCCAGGCACCCGCCCCCTACTCTGCTCCCAGTGCCTACTACTCGCCGAACATCGCCCGGATGGCCGGGGTCGAGATCCTGAAAGGATCGAGCCAGGTCGCCTACGGACCTCACACCACCGGCGGGGTGATCAATTTTCTCTCCACTCCGATCCCAGATAGCGAGCAGCTTTATTTTAGAGGCACTTATGGAAGCAACGGAAACTTCCAGCTCCATGGGCACTACGGCAATATCGTCGAGACCGCTATCGGTAGAGTCGGATTTCTCGCCGAGCTTTACTACAAAGGGTCCGATGGATTTCGAACGATTGATGGCTCAACTTTGGCCGGGGTCGCCGCGAGTGACCGCTCTGGCTTTGGTCTGATCGAACCCACCATCAAAGTCCGCTGGGAGCCGAACACGGCTCTCGATCAAAGCTTTGAGTTCAAGTGGGGGATGACCGATCTGGATGCCGATGAAACCTACCTCGGGTTGACCGAGGGCGATCTGTTCGCAACGCCTTACCGGCGCTACTTCGGGAGCTTTCTAGATAACATCTCCACCGAGCAGCACCGCACCTATCTGAAGTGGAATGCAGCTCTGAACGACGATCTCGATGTCCAGATCGCGGCCTACTACAACAGCTTCGAGCGGGATTGGTTCAAAATTCGCCGCGTCAACGGGAGTAGCCTCCACACCACCCTACTTGGAAACAATGCCGGGAATCTCGCCACGCTTCAGGGGCTTGCCCCCGGCACACTCGGCTACCGCCACAACGCGCGAAGCTATTATTCACAAGGGATCCAGGGCTCTACCGAGTATCGCTTCAATATTGGCTCGATCGAGAACACACTCGATTTCGGAGTCCGTGAGCACCGCGATCAGATCAGGCGATTCCAGGAAAACACCGACATTGTTTTTGGAAATGGCACTTATAGAGTAGTCGATCGAGGTCCCGGATCAGGTGGCAACCGAGTTCAGGAGGTCGAGTCGACCGCTGTCTGGCTGCAGGATACAATCGAGATCGGTTCGCTCACGATCTCTCCGGGGGCGAGATATGAGCACTCCGAGCTTCACAATACCGACTTTGCCAACGATGCCACCAACACCCCGACGGCAATGCGCACTGGGTCGATCGATTGGTGGACCGCTGG
>JBCCBR010000580.1:0-2496 GCA_039033935.1 Verrucomicrobiota bacterium | reverse complement strand
GCATGACCTGAGCTCCCTCCACATCGTCGAGGAAGCCAAAAACTCGCAAGGCGGCGCGCTCGGGTATGAGTTGCCGACCGCGCGTCGTCGGCACGGTCGAAACCAGCGCATCTTCCTGACCGACGAAAGCCTCGGGCGAATGCAGAATCTGTTGCTTCAGCTTTGCTTTTTCCTCCTGACTGAGACAGCAGCCTCGCACCGGATTAAACGAATGGTGATGAAACGCGGACTTGATCACGAGGTTGTCGAGATTCGCCAGCACATGATCCCGCTCCTTTGGCTGACCACACCACCACGTCGCAACCGAAGGCAGGATGATGTCCTGGTCCAGCCAGTCGCGACAGAGTTGCCTCAGGAATGGGTAAAATGCAGGGCATTGGAGCAGCCCACAGCCTGGGTGACTCGCCATCGCGACACCCCCGACCCGGAGGGCCTGAAAAAGACCAGCAATGCTCGCCTCGGACCTCTGCTCTGATTCGAGCGCGTCGCTACCGGCTCCAGAGGTTGTCCGCCAGATGACGTCAATCGGGACGAGGCCCTGGAGAGCCCGAATCGAGACCCGGCCATCCCGCACCGTGAGATCTTCGGGATGCACTCGCATCATCCCGCAATAATTGGAGAGAAACCCGATCTCAGCGTCGCGGTGCTCAGAGTCGACATCAGCTATCGCAATGGTCGGTTCTTCCGAAAGGGCCTCGCCATGACGCTGTAAAAACTGGAACCAGCTCTCAAAAAATGGGCCGACCTGTCTGATGCGGTTACGCCGAAACAAACGAGGCAGCACCCGATTGGTGATCGAGCGATTTTCGAGAGCCAATCCGAGACCGAACGGGCAGTCGTAGCGGTCGTTAATGACGAAAGGCGTCCCAGTCGCATCGAGCGAGAGATCGAAGCCGCTCATGCCGAGCCGGATCTCCCCGCGGCGATCCCCCACCCCGTAGCCGACGAGCGCTCGGACGTATTGGGAATGACGGTAGATGATCGCCCTCGGGATCTTGGCATCTTTGAGCAAGGTCTGCTCGCCATAGAGGTCTCGCAGAATCAGGTCGTAAAGTTGCAGGCGCTGCGATAAACCGGCGTCGATCCTGGCCCAGTCTGCTTCCGAAAAAATCCACGGAATCGGATCGAGACGCCAGCCCGCGACATGATCCTTCTCCAAAGACTCATAGCGATAGGCGAGGCCCCTTTCCCGAGCGATGCGGTCGGCCTCGCGCTGCCAGGTCTCGATCACAGGGAGCTGGTGGCGTCCGATCGACTCGAAGAGCCCCTGCCACGCGGGTCTGACCGAACGATCCGCGGAAAAAGCCTCGTCTCGCACGTCCGGTAGTGCTTGGTATAAGGACTCGGTCTCAGAAGCGGCAGGCGCATCCCGGACGTTGGGAGCTGACATCCCTCAAGGTACGCTAATGACGCAGAATGCAATCGCCAATCCTAGGATTGGACGAATCACTTCGCTGCGGTGAGGCGGAGATCGAGCGTGTGCGGAAACTCAGGATTCGTCCCCGGGTCCTGCACCATCTCCACGGCCCTGCCTCCTTCGACCTCTTCGAAGCTTCGAACCACCTGGGTGCCGAGTGGAACTGGCTCAACTCTTCCAGGGGTGTGGCCCTGAGTCCAGAATCGGGAGAAACGGCGCGCTTCCGCCTCGCGGGCGTTGACCGGGAAGGTATCGTAGCCTCGTCCCCCAGGATGGCTCACGTGATAGATGCAACCGCCGAGCGAGCGACAGTTATCCACGTCAATAATGTCGAAGGTCAGGGTCTGGTCGGCCCCGATCGATGGGTGGAGTGAAGAGGGTGGATTCCATGCCTTGAAACGAACCGCCGCAATGTGTTCTTCGCGAACCCCTGTGGAGGAAAGAGGCAGTCGCCGCCCGTTGCAGGTGACCCAGTAGCGGTTATTGGCGAGACCGCTCACCTTGATCTGCAGCCGCTCGATCGACGAATCGACGTAGCGCGAGGTCCCCTGCCCGGTCGCCTCTTCTCCGAGCACATGCCAAGGCTCCAAGGCTCCCCGAATCTCAAGCTCGATTCCCTGATGACAGACCGTCCCAAACCGTGGGAATCGAAATTCTACAAAAGGCTCGAGCCAGCTCATCTCGAAGTTGATCCCGGCGTCATGAAGATCCTGGCAGACGTCAGCGAGGTCTGCTCTGACGTAATGTGGCAGTAGAAAGCGATCGTGCAGCGTCGTTCCCCAGCGCTGCGGCGAGCGTCGGAACGGTTTCTCCCAGAACATGGTCAGGAGCGAGCGCACCAATAGGGACTGCACCAGAGCCATTTCGCGATGCGGTGGCATTTCAAAGCCGCGCAGCTCGACCAGACCGAGTTGTCCGCGAGCCGAATCGGGAGAAGCCAGCTTGTCGATGCAGATTTCTGCGCGGTGGGTATTACCAGTCAGGTCGGTGAGCAAATGCCGCAGCGTCCGATCGATCAGAAATGGATCGTCAATGCCCTTTTGCAGAGACGCCAAGGCAATCTCAAGCTCGAAAATGCG
>JBCCBR010000579.1:0-2496 GCA_039033935.1 Verrucomicrobiota bacterium | reverse complement strand
GTATTGATTTGAACACCAACACTTTACATCAAACTTCAACCTGCCGTAGCTCCTTTCAGTGAGAAATGCGGGCTAAGGGAGGGGGCGTTTCTGTTGTTTGAGCGTGAGGTTGCTTGAGTTGGTTGTGGGTAGGTTGAGTTGAACCACGTGGCGGGTTGGAAAACCCGCCCTCCTAAGGCAATGTGGAGCGCGGGTTTTCTTACCCGCGGCAGATTGATGGAGGGAGCAACGTGGCGGGTTGGAAAACCCGCCCTCCTAAGGCGATGTGGAGCGCGGGTTTTCCTACCAGCGGCAAACGGAAGAGCAACGCTACGCAGCCTTCGCGTGATTCTCGCACCCTTTGATGTCGAGCTTGCCGGAGGCGAGCATTGGGATCGACTCGACGTCGACTAGCTTTTTCGGAATCCAGAGCGCGGGGAGTCCGGCCTCGAGCAACTTCTCGCGAAGCGACTTGAGATCGAGATCGGGGTCGGCGGTGAGCAATACAAGGGCCTCGCCCTTGGCTTCGTCGGGCACGCCGACGACGGCGATGCGCCGCTCGTCGTCCGGGATTTCGAGCGCTTTGGTGATGGCGGTCTCGATCGTCTCGTGTGGGACCATCTCACCTCCGATCTTGGAAAAGCGCGAGAGACGCCCCTCGATATAAAGAAAGCCGTCTTCGTCGACTCGGCCGATATCGCCGGTCATGAACCAGCGGTTGTGGAGGACTTCCTCGGTCTTCTCAGGTTGGTCGAGGTAGCCTTCAAAAATGTTGGGTCCGCGCAGCCAGATCATGCCCGAGCTGTGCAGCGGCAAGGGTTCCTGAGTTTCCGGATCGGTAACCCGAACCGCAACCCCGGGAATGAAAAGACCAACTGATCCGGGACGCTGATTCGGCAGCACCGGGAGATCATCGTCTGACTCCGGATCGGGCATGTTCACGTTGGTGACCGGTGATGTCTCGGTGAGGCCGTAGCCCTCGAGGACGGGTTTCCCAAAGCGATCCTGAAAGGAGTCCGCCACTTTCGCGGGGAGCTTCTCTGCTCCGGTAATGGCGAGCTTGAGGCTGGCGAGCTGTTCGGGCTTGGCCTTGCGCAGGTAACCACGAAGGAAAGTGGGCGTGGCGCAGAGGAGCGAGATGCTGTGTTTTTCGATCAGCTCAGCGAGCTTGGCGACTTCGAGCGGACTCGGGTAGGTCACGAGATCGACGCCTTCGAGCATGGGATACCACATCGTCACCGTGCAGCCGAAGCTGTGGAACAAAGGAAGGCATCCGAGCACGCGATCGTCCGATTTGAGCCCAATGCGGGTGCCGAACTGATTCACATTGGCGAGGAGGTTGCGATGCGAGAGCACCACCCCTTTCGGATCGCCGGAAGATCCACTGGTAAAGAGCAGCACCGCTTCCTCGCTGCCGCCGTGCTTCGGCACCCCGAGAATGGTGGCGAGGAGCGAGGGTGAAAAGAGTTTCGACAAAACAAGCCAGACCCCAATTTTGCTTTTGAGCGGCGGGAGAATACGATCGAGAAAAATGAGGTTTTTGTTAGGGGGCCAAGCAAAAGTGGTCAGCTTGCGAACGAAAGGATCTGCGGTGATAAACTTATCGATATCGGCCTGGCGAATACAGGATGCTGTTGCCTGATCCCCCGCCGTGAAGTTGAGATTGACTGGGACCTTACCGGCGAGGAGGACGGCGACGTTGGCGAGCAAGCCGCCTTTCCCGGGAGGAAGAATGATACCGATGCGACGCTTCTCGGTCTCCTTTTTGAGCTGCTTCGAAAGAACAATCGCGGCAGCGAGGAGCTTGTCGAAGCGCAGCTCAGAATTGTCGTTGCCATCGATCACCTCGGTGGTTTTGCCGTGCTTTTTGAGCCCGCGCAAAATCTCGTAGGCGAGGTGGCTCTGGAAGATGGGACGCGCCGAATAAGCGACCTCTGATGCGATCAGCAGATTCTCAGTGAAGTTGGCGAAGTTGGCCGACTCGCGGTGCAGTGCTTCGCCAAAGGAAAGAACAATGCGCTCGACCTCGTGTCGATTTTCGATCGAAAGCGACGACTCGGCCGGGTGGTCAACGTAGAGCGGTAGCAGTGAGGCCCCTGCTGAAGTCAAAAACTTGAGGATACGGGAGGGAATCGCGATCGCCTGACCCGAGCGAATGTGGGTGATCCCGGGGATGAAGATGACGACGGCATCTTCGGCGAGCACAGCGTGGAGCTCTTTCTTAAAAATCTCTTTGGCTGAATCCGCCGAGGAAAACTCGAGTGCCTCGACATCCTCTTTGTCGAGGTGCGCTTGTAGCAGCGGATCGTAGTCGAGCCCCTGCTCGATGAGGTAGACGAGGCGACGATGGGTGAGCTGCTTTTCGAGGTGGAGCAGATCTTCGAAAGTCAGCTGGTTCGCAATGATGAGCACCCCACCATCAGGAATATTGCTCTCTCCGTGCAGCTCTAGAGAATTGGTCGAGTAGGCCATGTCGGGTAATGGGTAAAACCAAAAGCCCGCAATTACGATTAGTTT
>JBCCBR010000578.1:0-2501 GCA_039033935.1 Verrucomicrobiota bacterium | reverse complement strand
GCGGAGTCGGCAATGCGCTCGCTTCGCAACTTCTCCTCGCAGAGGCTGATGTTGCCACTGCTCAAGATTCTCTCGAGGCTCGCCGTGAGTTAGTCGGTCGCGCCTCGCGCCAGCTCGAGGTCCTCGCAGGACGCTATCCGAGCGGACGGGCGGGCAGCGAGGCAAGGCTGCCACCTTACCCCGGCTCGGTTCCGGCGGGTCTGCCGGCCACGCTGCTGGACCGTCGCCCCGATCTCGGCGCGGCGGAGCGGCGAATCGCGGCAGCGGATCAACTCATCCTCGAGGCGAAGCGGGCCATGCTCCCGGCGATCAGCCTGACCGGCAGCGTCGGCACCTCGAGCGAGGACATCGCGGACCTGCTCGACAGCGACCTTTCGGTATGGAGTATCGCCGGGAACCTGGCTCAGCCCATCTTACAGGGTGGACGCCTTCGGCAAAATGTTGAGCGGCGCAAAGCTGAGCTCATACTCGCTGCTGCCGAATTTGAAGAAGCTGCCCTCACCGCATTTTCCGAAGTCGAGAACGCCCTGGCTGCTGAGCAGTTTTTTAACCGTCGGGTCAGTGCTTTGATTCGCGCAACCTCACTCGCCGAGGACGCCTACGATCGTGCCAGTGAGGAGTATGTCGGAGGGACTGGCGATTTGCTCACCGTGCTGACGGCTCAGCAGAGAGTATTTTCCAGCCAATCCCAGCTCCTCACGCTAAGGCGGCAGCGCCTCGATAATCGGGTCGATCTCTACCTCGCCCTGGGTGGAAGCTTTGAGCCTTACCCACTTGCCAAAGCCGAACTCTCTGACCGATGAAACGTTTTTTTACCGTGTTCGCTCGACTGCTGATCGGGCTTGGGATCATCGTGGGCACAGCCGCATTTTGTTTTTTGCTTTGGAAAACCCGTCCAGTAGCGGAGAAAAAGGAGACCAAGGTCAATTTACCGGTAGTTGAGTTCCTCCCCATCAAACTGGAATCGCATCAGTTCACAGTCGCTTCCCAAGGCATCATCGAGGCGGATCGACGATCCCAGCTCGCCGCTGAAGTCGGCGGAGCCATCATCGAAACCAGCAGCGCTTTTAATCCGGGGATGGCAGTCGCCGAGGGTGATCTACTGGTCAGGATCGAACCTGCCGACTACAAGGCAGCGAAAGCGCAGGCCGAGTCGACCTTGATTGAGACCCGGAGTACGCTCGCTAGCGAGCAGGCTCGGTCCGAGCAAGCCCGGCGCGACTGGGTCAAAATGGGGCGCGGCGGCAGCCCGAGCGACCTCGTCCTGCGAATCCCTCAACTCGAAGCAGCTCAGGCCAGAGTCGAGGCCGCTTCCGCCGCCCTCGCAAAAGCAGAAAAAGATCTCGAACGAACCGAGATCCGAGCGCCTTACGATGCCATCATTGCAACAACTACGACCGAGCTTGGCAGCTTTGTCGCCCCCGGTACCCCGATCGCTGAAATTTTCGCGACAGGCCCCTATGAGGTAAGGCTACCTCTCTCGATCGATGAAGCTCAATTCCTCGAAGTAAAGGAAGGCTCCCCTGTAGGTAAGGTCGTACTAAGTGCGTCCGCAGCGACCGTTTCCCGGGAATGGTCGGCTCGGATCATCCGAGGCGAAGGCGAAGTCGATCGCGCCACTCGCTCGGTCTACGTGGTCGCGCAGATCGAAGGTTCCTCCGAAGGAGCCCCTCTTTCGGTGCGTCCAGGGCTATTTGTGAAGGCCTCTATCACTGGACGCTCCTTGCCGGATCTTGCCGCAGTCCCCTTTCAAGCATTTCTCGACTTGGATCGAGTCGTCGTGATTGATCCCGACAATCGGCTTCGATTTCGCGAAGTCTCAGTGGTGCATCGCGAAGGTGACACGGTCTACATCGACCAGGGATTAAAAGAAGGCGATCGCCTTGCCGTGACTGAGCTCTCCCGAATGATCGAGGGTATCCTGGTGGAGCCTCGCGTATTGGACACCGAAGCCCCCAAACGACCCGTGGTCAGTAGTCAGTAGTCAGTAGTCAGTAGTCAGTAGTCAGTAGTCAGTAGAAAATAGCTATTCAATCGAGCGGGACGATGCCAAAAAAAGTCTTACTTAGTATTCAAAGAAGTTCGCTCAGACGGAGGCTGATAGCCTAATTCACTAGCTCTACCGTTCCAGAGTGAGAAAGGTAACCATGGAGAACAAAGGGATTATTCACTGGTTCAGTCGCAACCACGTCGCGGCGAATTTCCTGATGGTTATGATCCTGGTTTTCGGGTTCGCGACCTGGCCAACTCTGAAGAAAGAAATCTTCCCTGAGACGGAGGTGGATGCAATCAACGTGACGGTCATCTATCCGAACGCAACCCCGGAAGAGGTCGAGAAAGGGATCGTCATCCCGATCGAAGAAGCGATTCAAGACGTCAACGGCGTCGACGCGATTCGCTCTCGATCATCACAGGGATACGGCCGCGTCACGATCGAAGTCGATAATGGCTCTGAGACTCGGGAAGTGATGGACGACGTGAAGACACGGGTCGATGCGATT
>JBCCBR010000577.1:0-2502 GCA_039033935.1 Verrucomicrobiota bacterium | reverse complement strand
TGGTGATGGCGTTTGAAGAGGAATTCGATATCACGGTCCCAGATGAAGAGGCTGAAAAGCTCACCTCGGTCGGCGATGTCATCGGCTATGTCGAGGAGAACACTGACTGATGGCTCCTGCCTGGCCCGACCGGGTTTTCGGTCGTGGTTCTTTCGTCAGTAAAAATCAATTTGAGCGTCCCAAACTCTGGGGCGCTTTTTTGTGGTCTCTTCGTCTCAGCCTGAATAATTTACGAAAGATTCACCCACAACTTGCCAGCTCGTAAAACGGCGGCGTTTCGGCCTGACTGCGTTTTGGGCAGATCCTCATGAATGAATCAGGTCAGTGCCTTTCGGCGAAAGAGGCGTAACCTCACTACAATCAATATGTCAGAGCTTTCTTACGACGATATCGCCTACGCTCTTGAAACCACTCGGGTGGTGCGAGAGCCAGATCGCCTGATTGATACATTCGGCACGACCCAGTTTGAATTCCACCTCTTGACCGAGCCGATGGATCAGGTCGGTGTGGTTCGCCTTCGAGAGGGGAAAATGGATGCGCAGCAGCCGACGATTCTTCGCCCCGAGCGATTCGCTGAGCTGGTGTTTGAGGGCTTCGGAGAACAAGCCGAGCAATTCGCGAAATGGTTTGAGCATTTTGGCAATATCGGCTTTTTCAAATACGGGTTTGATTTCGCGAAGCGCGAATTTCGCGAGAGCGAAGTGCACGACTCGATCGAGGCGGTCAGTGACCGAATCCTCGCCGATATTGATCGGACGGGGAGCCCGTCTCGCGCTGTCATTCTCGGGGTCGACGACACGTGGGAGATTTCCCTGTTGAAGTTCACCTTCGATCTGATTGGCCGTTCGAGCGACATCAACCTGTTTGACTTCAAGCGACGAGGTCTGCTTTAGTTGTCTGCAGTCATTCCATGGGTCGGATCAAGTTAGCGCTCGCGTTTTTCGCACTGGTTCTGTGCGCAATCGGTGCTCTGGCAGCCTACTACTACTGGGAGAACTACATGCGCCCCGACCTCGCCGTGGCGCGCCGAATCGAGGAGCGGCCGCTCGCGGGTCAGGAGCAGGTCGACGTGGGGCGCCGCCATTTTACCGCAGCGCTTGCTCTGCTCGAGGAAGGGGAGTTGATCAGCGCCCGGGACCGTTTGATCTACCTGCTGACCTACTTCCCGGAGTCGGCCAGCACCGGAGAGGCCCGCCGCATCGTCGGAGAGATCAACCTCGATCTGCTCCTCTCGAAAATTCCTCTCCCCGAAAAAACCACTCATCTCGTCCGCCCCGGACAAGCAATGGTCACGATCGCCCGGAACTACAAGACGACGATCGACTACATCATGCGCGTGAACGGTAAAACCAACACGCTGATCTATGCGCAGGAGGAGCTCATCGTGCATCCGTTGACCGATTTTCGGGTCGAGATCCGGGTCGCGGATGGGGAGGTCGATGTGTTGAGAGGAGACGAGTTTTTCAAACGCTACTCCATTGTCGACACTCACCTGCCTCCGACGATGCGTGCGCCGATTTCAACGAGCATCAGTGAAAAGGTGGCCTGGTTTGGAGACCGCCCGCTGAACTTTGAGGATCTCGACTACCTCAACGCGACCAAGTGGATCCGGACCGGGAAAATTGGTCTCTTTATCCGAATGCCGACTGAAAATCTTGAGGAAGGAGCAAAAAAACCTTACGGGGTGATGCTTGCGAAGTCCGATATTGAGGAGTTGTTTACGATCTTGCGAAACGGGTCGTCCGTCCGACTCATCAATTGAGCCGGGCCCCGCGTATCTTCCCTCAAATTTGCCACTGCGACGATTTATGATAGCTGAACCTCTCGAATTCGAAAAGCCGATCGTGAACCTCGAAGCCCAGCTTGCTGAGCTTCGCGATCGTGCCGCTGACAGCTCGATCGATATGAGCGCTGAGATCAAGAAGATCGAGGACAAGCTGCTCAAGACGAAGATGGAAATCTATCGGAATCTTTCTTCGTGGCAGAGGGTCCAGATCGCACGCCACACTCAGCGACCCTTCATGCTCGACTACGTCGAGAACTGCTTTGACGATTTTCTGGAGCTGCACGGCGACCGGCACATTGGTGACGACGAGGCGATGCCGGGCGGCTTTGCCTATCTGCAGGGCCGCAAAGTTGTTGTGATCGGGCATCAAAAGGGTCGCGACACGAAGGAGAATCTCCGGCGCAATTTTGGGAGTGCCCACCCCGAAGGTTACCGCAAGGCGCTCCGACTGATGAGGATGGCGGAGAAATTCAAGCTCCCGATCGTGACGTTGATCGATACTCCAGGCGCCTACCCTGGAATCGGGGCAGAAGAGCGAAACATCGCAGAGGCGATCGCTTTCAATCTGCGAGAAATGATGACCATCAAGGTGCCCATCATTGCCGTCGTGATCGGCGAGGGCGGGTCTGGGGGAGCTCTTGGAATCGGGGTGGCCGATCGGGTTCTGATGATGGAGAATGCCTATTATTCTGTGATCAGCCCTGAGGGTTGTGCGG
>JBCCBR010000576.1:0-2504 GCA_039033935.1 Verrucomicrobiota bacterium | reverse complement strand
AGCACGGTTTTCAGGTCAAGAAAGCACCCTACGACTCGAACATCCGATCACCTCTGATTTTCTCAATGCCGAGTCGCCTCCCGTCAAGCGAGGTCTGCAACCATCCAGTCGGTGGAACTGACATCGCACCCACCCTACTCGCTTTCGCGGGCGTCGAGACACCCTGGACCATGCACGGTCACGACCTTTCGCCCCTTCTCACCGAGCCGACCCGGGAAACTTGGGACCACCCGGTGCTGACGATCGACACAGCGTGGAATTTCGGAGACGACACCGATGTGGTTCCGATCGCTACTGACCCCGAGTCGCACCATCGCCTGTATGCGAGGGGGCAAGTGCCTTGGTGGGTTTCTCTTGTCGAAGGCCATTGGAAATACATCCGCACTCTTGTCCCGGACGAGCCCGAAGAGCTCTACGATCTGCAAAACGATCCGGAAGAACTCACCAATCTTGCGCGCGATCCCGACTATCGAGAGCAAGTGCTCGAGATGCGAGCGGCGACCCTCGAAGAACTCCGGCGCACTGGTGCTGACCTGGTCGACAGCCTGCCGGCAGTCGCGGCACTTCCAACACCGTAGCCGGGTATCGCAGCACTCGACTTCAGAAAAACACTGGTTTCACCCGATGACACGTTTCCTCAACCCCTCCCAGTGAAAGAGCGGGACGCTCGCGAAAATTTGACCTTTTGCACCACACAGAAATCCACCTCAACGCAGCCCTCAAGCATGCAAACCTCGCCCGACCTCGCCAAACACTCCGCTTCGATTGAATCACAAATCGTTGGCGCCGCCCTAGAGATCACACCCGTGGAGTTTCGCCAGATGATTGGTGACGCCGGTCGCGAAGCGCTCCGCTCAACCATGGAGTGCCTCAACGCCGATGCCCTTTCGGTCTGGGTCAATGATCCCGCCGTGAACCAGTTGGTAGTGACCCACAGCGAGCCAGATGAGGAATTCGTAGGTTGGTGCCAACCGCTTGAGGAAGGGCTCATCAGCCTCGTCTACGTCTCTGAGCAGCCCATTTGCGAAAATGATGTCGCGCAAAACACCCAACACTCGAAGCGTACCGACGACGCGATGGGCCAGACCACCGCGGCAATGTTGGTGGTGCCGCTTTACCTCGGCGGAAACCCGCGTGGTGTGATCAGTTGCGTCCAGCTCATCACCGCCCCCGATCAGCCCGATCCCCCAGGTTTCACGGCGAGACACATCAATCGGGTGAGACGCTTATCGACCCTGATCGGGCGACTTACCAACTACCGACTTCTGACTGGCCTGCTTGACATCGAGCTATGAAGTCGGCGGCAGAAAGGCCTCCCTCTGACCGACACGATCTCGCTGCTGCGAAAGCGGCGCTCGAGAGTGGGAGTGGTGCCGGTGTGAAAATAGCGGTGATCGATTCTGGAGTGGAAGCTGATCATCCTCGGCTCGCAAAAATGAACCTCGCTGATTCAGTCAGTTTCGAGGAAAAGGCAGGCCGGATCATCGCGATCGACGACGATCCGGGCGATGCCTACGGGCATGGCACAGCCGTCGCCGGGATCATTCACGAACTCGCGCCAGAGGCCGAGATTGGCTCATTTCGAGTAATCGATTCGCGAAGCCTTTCCAAGACCCACCTGATCTGCGCCGGAGTCGCCGCTGCCATTGAGCGCGGATATGACATTCTCAACTGCAGCTTTGGCTGCCGCGGTCTCGCCAAATTCATCCTTCCTCACAAAGAGTGGGCCGATCAGGCGTGGTTGCGAGATATTCATGTCGTCGCCGCGTGCAGCAATCACGACGCTGACGAAGCGGAGTGGCCCTCCCACTTTTCCTCCGTCATTGGGGTCGACCTTGCCGATACTCCGGGGGACGAGTTTTATTATCGGAGAGGGCGACTCGTTAGTTTCAGCGCGAGAGGAGAAAACGTCGAAGTCGCGTGGCGCAACGGCACCACTCTCAAGCAAACCGGCACGAGCTTTGCTGCCCCTCGGATCACCGGCCTGATGGCCCGACTCGTCTCAGTATTTCCTCATCTATCGGCTCCTTCCATGCTAGACTTGATGGCAAACTGCGCTGAATCGTGGCATCCGGGGATTTCTTCTGACTGGTAGCCCAAGCTCATTCGTCGACTTCCTGATCACGACGAATTCAATTCAAGACAACAAACATCAACCGCGACATGACTACTTTTCTCGGACCTGTAGACGAGCTGCCCGCTGAGGGCGCCGACTGGAATCCTTCGGCATCCACAGATGTCGAGTTCTGCGCTTCCCTCTTTCATGAATCCGGTATCGGATTTGATGTTTCAAACGACGGCGTTTTTGTGGTCAGCAACCCGCAAGAGTCGGACGTTTTCCAACGCTGGGAAGTCGACGCGAGCAAGGACGAACCCCATGTGGTCTGGAAAGACGATGCGATCGAAATTGATCTAGCCAATTTATTCCGCGACCCCAACGCATTCTCAACACTCTCCGATGCCTCAGAGCCGGAAGACTACGTCCGCCGCTTCCTCGAAGTCTT
>JBCCBR010000575.1:0-2505 GCA_039033935.1 Verrucomicrobiota bacterium | reverse complement strand
GTCCGAGCTCGTCATGATGCGGACCGCGTCGTCATACATGGAGGTGTAGGCTCGGACCCGCTTGACGTCGTAGGCCTCCTTAAATTCGCGATCGAGTTCGTCAGCGAGAGAGAGGCGATGATCAAAGAGATCTTGAGTGACTCCGGCAGCACGTTTCGAATTTTTCAATCCGGCGTTGGGGTCGTTGATTGCGAGCGGTTCGTAGGCACTCTCGAAAAAGCCAGCTCCGCCGTTGATCCGGGAATTCCCTCCGATGAAGACACTACCTGGAAGATTTTCGTTGAGCCTTCCTCGCATCTTCAGCATCCAGGCTCCGACTCCGGGGTGGCGGATGGTGGCGCGCTCTTCGTAGCTGGTATGCATCAGGTAGTTCCCCTGAGCGTGGGCACCCGCAGTTGATGTCATCGAACGCACCACCGCAGCCTTATCCATGTGATTGGCCAACATGGGAAGGTATTCAGAAATAAAGACATCGTCCGCACTGGTTCGGATCGATTTGACGGGTCCCTGATTTTCGTGGCCCGGCTTCGGATCGAAGGTGTCCATGTGGGTCATCCCCCCACCCATGTAAAGGTAGATCACATTCGTGGCCGCGTTCTCGCGAGGGTCGAGACCGAGATTCGGCCCAAGGGCGGCGCCTGCGCGTTGGCTCAAAAATGCGGGGGCAGCTCCGACTCCAAGGAAAGTTTTAGCGGCGCGATCGACAAAACGTCGGCGGTTAAGCGGTTCGTTGAAATTCATGATCGGAAATGGATTCGAATTTTGTGAAGAACTGAGGTTAGCGGATAAAGAGAAACTGAGAGGTGTTGAGCAGCGCCCAGATCAGGTTTTCGACGCCTTGATCGGGTCCATAGGTTTCCATCTCGCGCAGGCCAATCGCGATTTCGCGGTCGCTCGGCAAGCGAGAGAGAATGGCGAGGTAGGTCACCTCGACCTTTTCCTCTGGGGTTATCGCTTGGTCGAGGCGACGCCCCAGCAACGCGAACTGGTTTTGGACGGTTACTGGAATCGGACCGTTGAGGAGGGCGAGTGCCTGCGGCACAGATGCTTCCTGAGAGGCATTTTCAATCACCTCGCGATCGCTCTGGCCAAACTCCCGGAGGAAATGGCCGCGACGCGCGGGTGACTGCAACTCAGAAGCTCGCGCCATCTCCGAAGCGCGACGCTGAAAATTGCTGCGATCGGCTCTCAGCTGACGTTCAAGCGCCTTTCGCTCGTTCCGGTCCATCCCTTCCGGGTAGCTGGTCTCGTAGTCGATTTTCAACTTGGTCGTCATTTCACCGACGAATTCCTCACTCATCCCAAAGCTCGCGAGCACGATCTCTCTTTCGGCACCTTCGTTGACGCGGTCGTAGGCAAGGTCGGCCAACTCCTTTCGAGACTGCCCTCGGATGCGATTGAGCTGCTGCTGAAGCTCGCGAGCCGTTTCGGTGTCTTCTTTGGTTCGAGCTTTAGCTATCTGATCGCGGAGCTTGGTTTGCTTTTCCAAAGCTCCCTGAGTGATCGAGGTCGACTCTTGCACCATCGCAATGAAGTCATCCAGTTCGCGTCCCTCAAGGCTTTCGTAAATTTGCTTTTGGGATTCAAGCCGGTCGATGTCTCCCTCAAGGCGGGGTTTAAAATGATCGGGGTCTTCAATCAATAAACCCACGACCGAGTCCCAGATCTGCTCGGCGGACATCCGCTGCAGCGCAGGACCAGCGAAATGATAGAGGCTACCCGGGGGAATCTCGCCCCGATAAGCCATGCGCTGAAAGGCGTCGGTTCGGTAAAGAATTTCCTGATAAGCGAGCAGATCGTAGTCGAGGTCGCGCATCAACCCTTCGAGGTAGATCATCAGCTCGGGGTGAGAAGGCTTCGAATACTTGGTGATCTCATCTAATGGCTCGATTAGCCCAAAGCCAAACACCCGCTTCCACATCCGATTTGCAATGACGGTAGTAAATCGCTCGTTTTCCGGGTCCGTCATCCAAGCGGCGTAGCCATCGATCAGGGAGCCGGAGTCAGTCTCGGAGAGATCCCCCATCATGACGGCGGGGAGCACCTTCGACTCGGGCTCAGCATCGCTGTATTGGTAATCGTGAGGAAGCTTCAGGGTCCGATCCTGCTCTGCCACGTTGATGTACTGAATCGGATTGTAGAGTTCCGACACCGCCGACCGCATCTCGCGATATTGCTGCTCAGCTGAGCCATAGGCAGCGATCCCTTTTTTCACAAGTCGATCGAACTGCTTCTTGCTGATCCCCAGCTTCTCCAAAGTCCGCTCGTAATTTCTGCTTTTTTTGAAACGATTGAGACCCGCCTCGTTTGTGATCACTGGAAAGCCATCAATCCCGACGGATTCTTGGTAAAGCGCGATCCTGTTATCACGAGCCCATTGATTAAGCCCGTCGCGGTTTGGAGTGCCATAACGGCCAGCTGTCATCCCATAGCTGAACGCCGCCATTTTGAAGTAATCCATCTGCGTCCACTCATCGAATGGGTGATTGTGGCACTGGGCACACT
>JBCCBR010000574.1:0-2505 GCA_039033935.1 Verrucomicrobiota bacterium | reverse complement strand
CCCGATCAGGCCGCCGTGGGGACCGTCATCACCAAGGCGACAGAAGAAGCCCTAGCCCGCCGCCAGCCGGTCCTAACAAACGAGCTGAGAAAAATTCACCGTTTCGCTCGTAGCTGGGATCGGCGTAGCGCGAGCCTTTGTCCTCCGTTTCGCGCGTGTGAAAGAGCGACCACTCGTCAAACCCAGAGTCATCCACTTTCATCCCAGTGCCGCGACGATCCGCTGCGTTAGGCCAGTCGGGCGGATCGTATGACTGGAGCTGCCATTTCCCCGCGATGCAGGTGCGGTAGTCGGCCTCCTGCATGAGATGGCCAAAGGTGTGTGCCTCTGGATCCAGTATTCCGAAATACATCCAGTTGCGGTGGTTGTAGCGCCCGGTCATGATCTGGACTCGTGTCGGCGTGCAGAGAGGCTGCGAATAGGCATGAGTGAAGCGCACACCGTCTGCCGCAAGTTGATCGAGCCGCGGGGTTTCGTAGCTCTCGGCACCATAGCAGCTCAACCCTTCAATCCCAATGTCGTCAGCCATGATTAAGACGATGTTAGGACGCTCGCCGGATATGAGGACCCCGTGAGTGAAAAGCGCCGTCAAAAAGAGTGTTCGAATCATCAAAATCAAGCTTTCGACAAAGTGGCAAGTTAAGGCAAGGTGCAAATATGTTACCCCGTAGAATCTTTTTGATTGGCTCGGTTGCTCTATTCGGCCTATTCGAAGTCAAGGGCGAGAGCAAGGGGGACCTTGCCGTCGAAGAAGCTGACCGCGCTTTCGACGAAGCGGTCGGCCCTCGTGTTTTTCTGATTGGGAATTCACTGACCTGGGACACCGTCCCATCCCGGCTCGACGGCCCGGTCCGCTGGCACGTCGATTGTGGGAAACCGCTGCCCTACATTTTCGCAAATCCGGCCAAGCCCTGCGTGAAGACCTCTTCCCTCTGGCCTTCGGCGCTGAAACAGCATCAGTATGACATTGTCTCTTTCCAAACCCACTATGGCTCTACCTTGGTGGAGGATGCGGTGACGATTTCTCAGTGGATCGAAATGCAGCCGACCGCTCGCGTCATCATCCACACGGGTTGGGCCCGGGCTCTCGAGGCGATTTCAGAATACCGCGAAGGAGCTGGCGACGGGAAACTCTCGCATACCCCGGTCTACACCGAGAATCTCATCGCCCGGCTGACCGAGGCATTCCCCGAGACTTTATTCAGCCAGACACACACACAAGAGCTGGTTATCCGAGTGGCCAACGACGTTGCTGCAGGGGTGGGGCCGTTCAGCGATGTCCGCGACATTTATCGCGACAAGATCCACATGGGCATTCTCACCGGCCGCTATCTAATGCACAACGCGATGAGACTGGCGGTCGGGCAGCCTCGCTCAGTCGTGGGGTTCGAGAAGATTGAGGAGCCGATCAAAGTCTATTTTGACAGTCAGCTCGATTGGCTCGAACGCCGCCGGAGTGGGGAGGAGGTGGCCGCAGAGCCCACGCCAGAAGCGATCGCGGCGGCAGTCGTCGCGATCGAGCAGGCTGAAGCTGAGGCCGCCGCTGAAGCAGCCAAAGAGCAAACCGACCCATGACCGAAGCTGAGCTGTTCGAGGCGATCCTCGTTGCGAGGCAACGAGTCTATGCGGTCGGAAAGCCGACGCCGCTCCACCCGATCTCGATACCGCAGGTCGACGCGGAGGTTTGGGTCAAACGCGAAGACCTTGGGCCAATCAAAGCCTACAAGTGGCGTGGCGCCTACAATGCGATCGCGTCGCTCGATCAGGAAAGTCGGGCCAAGGGCATCGTGACCGCCTCGGCTGGCAATCACGCCCAGGGAGTCGCTCTCGCCGCGGCGGCGCTGAGCTGTGAGGCAGTCATTTTCATGCCGAGGTCTACGCCCGAAGTGAAACAGCGCGAAGTGCGGCGTCATGGAGGAGCCGCAGTTGAGATACGACTCGTTGGCGATACCTACGATGATGCCGCCAATGCCGCTTGGGAATGGAGCGAGGCATCGGGGGCAACCTTCATTCACCCCTACAACGAACTCGAAACCATGGCGGGGCAGGGGACGCTCGCCGATGAGCTTGTCATGAGTGGCGAAGGCCCCTTCGACCGGGTCTATGTCGCGGTTGGGGGTGGGGGACTCGCCGCATCGGTCGCTTGTTGGTTGAAGCGATTTTGGCCAGACTGTGAAGTGATTGGAGTCGAAGGCGTTGATCAGGCTTCTATGACAGCAGCGATCGCTGCCGGGAAACCGGTCGAGCTCGACTACCTCGATGTCTTTTGCGATGGCACTGCCGTGCGGAAAGTGGGTGACCAGACTTTCCAGCTCTGCCGGGATCGTCTCGATCGGACCGTGTTGGTTTCCAACGAAGAGGTCTCCGACGCCATCCGCATTCTCTGGGAGGCTGGACGGATCATCCCGGAGCCCAGTGGAGCGATGGGACTCGCTGCGATTGTGCAGGACGCGGCGGCAGGTAAATTCTCAGCGGAGGAGCGAGTCCTCACGATTGTTTGCGGGG
>JBCCBR010000573.1:0-2509 GCA_039033935.1 Verrucomicrobiota bacterium | reverse complement strand
GTCATCTTCGTCATCGCTGCCATTGGCATTTCCCTCGCCTCCTTCACCCTGGCTGGGTCCAGATTCGCCATTGTCTGACTGGTCACCTCCAGTTGGATCAAAAGGAAGCCCACCGTTCTCACCGCCATCCAGCAGTCCACCACTTTCATCCGAGTCGCCTTCACCGTTGCCTCCGAGAGGGTCCAACCCGTCCAGCCCATTCCCCCCAGCGATCGGGCCAGTGAGGTCACCAACAAATTCCGGAATTGTCTGTCCCAGCACCCTGATCTGAGCGTCAGGACTGATGCGGCCCAAGGTCTCCGTGAGGCGATCCCCGTAGACAACATAGTCGTCGACTGTTCGACCCGATTCAAAGGCCGCCGCCAAAGCCACGAGCTGACCAAACGCAGTTTTTGATTCGATCGGGCTATCAGCAGATAGACCCAAACCGGCACAAAGCACGCAGGCGATTGTGGCAAGTTTCTTCACGATTAAAAATATTGAATGTATTGTAAATATAAAATTTAGGCCGATTTCGCGGCTTTTCAAGCGCTAATCGGACGTCCTTTCCGGGCTCTTTTCAAATTTGAGAAGTGATTTCGGAGGGCGATTCTTAAAAAAGACGGACTGATCTCCCCTTAATGAGCCTTACTGACAACAGTCTGCCGATGCCAGGAAAGCAGAATCGGCCTCGACGTCGTATTTCCGAAAAATAGGAGGGCGAAATAGAGACGGTGACGACAAACCGCTTTTCCTGCTCTCACTATTCGCTAAGCTTTCGTGGCGATGGCTTTCGGTGCACCCCAGTTCCTTCTCCTGATCCCGCTGTTCGCGGTTCTCGGATTCGTCATTCGCCGTCTCGAACTCTGGCGGCCTCTCCGAGTCCTTTTACTGCTTCTCCTCGTGTTGGCGCTATGTGATCCGAGGATTCTTCGTAAGAGCGGTGGCCTCGACCTCTGGGTGCTGGTCGACCGATCCAATTCGGCAAGGGATCTCGTCGACCGATCACTCCGCGAATGGAAAACCTTGCTCGAAAATTCCCGGCCCGGGGAAAAAGACACCCTCCACTGGATCGATTATGCCGCCGAAGCAATGCTGGCTGGCTCAGAGGGCACCGAATTTGCCGGCAATCGCGACCAGAGCCGGACTCGACTTGCGATACAGGATGCCCTCGCGCGGATGGATCCGCGGCGACACAATCGCATTCTGCTCTTTACTGACGGCTACAGCACCGAGCCACTCGCGTCGATTGGGGATAAACTGATCACCGCGGCAGTGCCACTCGATTACCGGCAGCTCCGCGCCGGTGAGGAAGTCGATTTCCAGCTCGCTGCTCTTGATATCCCCGAGCGAGTCCAGCTCGGTGAGCCTTTTGTCGTAGACATCCGCATCACTGGGAATCGACCTTCAACGGTTCCCCTTTCGATCTACCGGGGTGAACAGCTCATTTTTACTCGGGAAGTAGAATTAGTGGATAAGGTCGCGCAGTTTCGGTTTTCTGATCGCCTCGCGACTCCCGGGGCCCAGGTTTACCGCGCCGTGCTGGAACCGGAGGAAGACGCTTATGCCGGGAACAATCGCCATGAAAAATGGATCGAAGTGGTCGCAGGCCCCCGCATCCTCCTGCTGACTCGCTATCAGAATGACCCGGTCGCAACCTCCCTCCGTGCCCAGAATTTTGAGGTCGAAGTCATCACCGAAACCCTCTCACTCAATCCGGGCAAGCTGACTGGGGCTCGTGCTGTCATTTTCAACAACGTCCCTGCCTACGAGCTGGATAACGAGTTCCTCGGGGCCCTCAAGTTTTTCGTGAATGACCAGGGTGGCGGTCTGCTCATGGCGGGCGGGCGGCAGAGCTTTGGGTCAGGCGGCTACTACGAATCGGATCTCGACGAGCTCTTGCCGGTCACGATGGAGCTCAAAAGCGAACACCGGAAGCTCGCCGTAGCGATGGCGATTGTGCTCGATCGCTCCGGCTCCATGTCTATGACCGTCCCGAGCGGCCACAGCAAGATGCAGCTGGCCAACGAAGGCTCGGCACGGGCGGTTGAGCTGCTGGGGGGGCTCGACGCTGTCACCAGTTTCGCGGTCGACACCCAGGCCCATCAGGTCAACCCACTCACCAACGTCGGAAAGAATCGCGCAAAAATCCTCCAGCGCCTGCGCTCAGTCGAGTCGATGGGGGGCGGCATCTACGTCTACACAGGCCTCGAAGCGGCCTGGAAAGAACTGCAAAAAGCAGAAGCCGGTCAGCGCCACATCATCCTGTTCAGCGATGCGCAAGACTCGGAGGAGCCTGGGAAATACCGCGAACTGATCGAGGAAATGCGCGAAGCCGGTGCCACTGTTTCGGTGATCGGTCTCGGGACACGATCGGACGTTCACGCCTCTTTTCTCGAAGATATTGCGAAGCGTGGCGACGGCCGCATTTTCTTCACCCAGGTGCCGAATGATATTCCAAACATCTTCGCCCAGGAGACAGTCACGGTGGCCCGATCGACTTTTGTGGAAGACCCCACCCCGACTCAGC
>JBCCBR010000572.1:0-2524 GCA_039033935.1 Verrucomicrobiota bacterium | reverse complement strand
GTCATCGTGCACGAGGCTGGAAATGTGCTGGCGATGAATACGATTGAGGCGACCGAGGAAATCGGGGGCCGAGCTGTCCTCGCAGCGGGGGTTGCTGACTCCATTGAAGATCTCCTCAAGCAAGAGGGCATCGACGCTCCGATCGTTCCGGCAACGCGCTACGGCTTGGAGAGTGTCGCGAGCTGGGTGCAGAAATTTTCATTTGTCCTCATCATCATCGGATTAGCCGGCGCTTACACCGAGATAAACAGTCCTGGCTTCGGTCTTCCCGGGCTGCTCAGTGTTGTCGCCTTCGGGATCTTCTTTTTCGGGAACTATGCGGCCGGAAATCTGGCGGGCTATGAACTGGCCGTGTTGCTGGTGCTCGGTCTCGCATTGGTTGCGGTAGAAGTCTTTCTGTTTCCCGGGACAATCCTGCCCGGTGCGCTCGGCGCGGCCTTGATTCTTTTCGCTTTGGGTCTCGCGATGGTTGACCGAGTCGACTTTCAGTGGCGCTGGAGCGGTTTCGAAGGAGGAGTCTCCTGGGTGGACTTGTTTCGCAGCTCATTTCTATCACTCGCAGTCGGCTTGGTTGGAGCACTTGTCCTGATCGGAGTCGCGATGCGATATCTGCCTGAGACAAAGGCTGGGAGCTGGCTCGTCCTGAAGCAGGAAGTCCCTGCAGGGGCATCGCTTGATGAGGCAGAGGATTCCTTCGAAGGTGGATCAGAAAAGGAAACTACCCAATCCCTCGTTGGAGCAACCCTCCTGGCGAAGTCTGACTTAGTCCCATCCGGCAAAGCCGATCACCAGGGGAAACTACTCGATGTGATGTCGGATGGAGGATTTGTGCCGAAAGGCAGCCCTCTTCGGGTTTTGCGGCACGAAGGGAGCCTGATCGTGGTGGAAGCGGATGCCGATGCCGAAACTGTCGGTTGAAAATCCTGACCCAGTCGCTTAAAGAGCCGCGATGAGATCGCTCGCCCAGTTCCTAGTTCTCCTCGCAGTTGTCGGCTTGGCTCAACTCGGGTGCGAACAGCATTCGTTCGAAGATACCAAGAATCTGCATCTGCCGCACGGTCCGGGTCATGGCGACCACGGAGATCATGGAGACGGCCATGGCGACCACGGTGATGGGCATGGGGATCACGGCGATCATGGAGACGATCACGGGAAGCACGGCGATGGGCACGCCAAAGCTGGCAAAGGCCATCCCGAAAAAAAGGGAGAGTCTCACGATGAGGACCACGATGGACCCGCAAAGGCCGATAGTGCTCATGGCGAAGGGCATGCCAAAGGAAAAAGAGATTCCCCGGCTCCCGCAGCGAAAGGGACGCCTCGCGATGTCGGGATCGACTGATCCCATGTCGCCGAAAGGCGGATCTGGCGAGGGCTGACTCGATGCTCGCTGATATCCCAAGAACCTGCGGCTTCAATCCCGCTGCGCTCTGATCGTTGTGGATCGGAGATTCAGGACTTTCCTGCATAAAACCTCCCCCGTGACCGTCGATTCTGAAAGCTCCACACCAGCAACCCATGAATTCGAAAGTTCTTCTCGCCAGCATCACTTTTTTTGGCCTCCTCGGTTTTTCATCGATTGGAATTTCACAGGAAACCACTGCCGAACTCATTGAAAAACTGAAAGGTCAGGCTGCCTCCGAGCCAGAAAAGCAAGCAGAAGGCACCCGAGGGGAGGCTGGAAGACTTCGGGGGCTGAGTGAGAGCGGGACGTCCAATTTTCGATCGCTTGTTGCTCCCAGTGAATCGGCCCCGACCGCTGTTCCAGAAAGGCAGACCGAGACGAGAGCGGTGACTTTTTCCCAGGAGATACCCCCCGAGGTCCAACTCGCGGCCGGTGAAAAAGCGGTGTCGGTCAAGACGACCCCTCCAGCAGATGCGACAGATGGCAAAGAATTCGAGGTGACCTACACCGTCGATCCTCAATCGAAAGTCACCCGCGACAATATCTTCTTTCGTCAGGGGAATGCCGAGTTCGCCGACGATGGCTCAGTCGCTGTCCTCGTCCAGCTAGCTGAAGCTCTCAAGTCTCCCGAGTTGGCTGATTTTCGATATGTAGTCGAAGGTCACGCCTCTGCCGAAGGCAGCGACTACACGAATCTCTTCCTTTCGCAGAACCGAGCCGCTCGGATCGTATCGGTTTTGACACGGCTGGGCGTGCCCGAGGGTAGATTGATCCCGGTGGGTCACGGCGAGACAAAAGCGAAGTTCGAGGCCAACGAGGCTGAGGCGCTCCGCAAACTCGACCGTAGAGTTGAGATCTATCGAATCGAAACAGGTTCCTGAGTGGTCACTCTCCACCCTCGATCACTTTGATTTCGATACGTCGATTCGCTTCCGTGTTGCTCCGGTCGGTGTCGATCACGAGCGGTTGATCGGCTCCATGGCCGACCCACTCCAGTCGGTTTGCATCGATCCCGGTTCCGATCAGATGCATCACCGCAGAGACAGCGCGCTGCTCCGAGAGTGACTTGGAACGGTGGTTGGAATACCAGGCGTGGCCTTCGACGGAGATGCGCGCGTCTGG
>JBCCBR010000571.1:0-2527 GCA_039033935.1 Verrucomicrobiota bacterium | reverse complement strand
CGACCCTCTCAATCACGATCACTGCGAAGGAGCGTAAGCTTTCTCGCGTTCGTCTGGCTTTCTATTTGCTTGAACCGATCATGATTTCACTTTAACTGACAAGCATGAGCGATCAGGACACCCCGCCACCCATGGATGACAATTCACCGGAGCAGGATGCGCCTCCGCCAATGGATCAGCCTGCACCAGAGAACAAGGCTGCCGACTCGATTCCGACAGCAGCGCCGCCCACCGCAGGTGTCGGTCTCGCTCAGGGGACACTCCCCGAAAACGATGAAAAAACGATGGGACTGCTGGTCCACCTCCTCGGCGGAGTGACCAATATCGTCGGGCCGCTCATCATCTGGATGATCAAGAAAGAGGAGAGCCCATTCGTGAACGATCAAGGCAAGGAAGCGCTCAACTTTCAGATCACGATGCTGATTGGATATGCTGTCACGGTAATCCTCGGGGTGGTCACAGGAGGCTGTCTTTCGATGATCTTGTGGCCCGCAGTTTTTCTTGTCAGCCTGATCTTCGGAATCCTCGGGGGAATCGAGGCTGGCAAAGGTGTCGTCTATCGCTACCCATTCGCGTTGAGACTCGTCAGCTAATTTTCTCTCCCGCCCTCCTTATCTCCGTTCTTCTGTCTCCCCATGCTGTCGAAATGGGGGCTCCTCGCCCTGAATCAGCCTCAGCGCGCTGCCGCTGAGCAGATCTACGGGCCAGTCCTGATCCTCGCGGGCGCGGGGACGGGAAAGACCCGCGTCGTGACGACGCGGATCGCGGGGATGCTTTTCCAGAAAATCCCGGCCAGCCAGATTCTCGCGGTGACCTTCACGAACAAGGCTGCCAACGAGATGCGGGATCGAGTCGGAACCATGGTCGATGGCGGCCTCGCCGAGGACGTCACGATTTGCACTTTCCACAGCCTCTGTGTCCGCATCCTGCGCACCTGCATCGAACGGATGGGGTACAAACAGTCCTTCACGATCTACACACAGAGCGATCAGATCGGCTTGCTCCGGCGCATCATCGTCAGAAAACTCGCCCGCGACGAAAACATGGAGCCAAAGCTGGCAAACATGCTCATCAGTCAGGCGAAGAACGCCGGGCGCATGCCGAGCGAGGAAGAGGACTCGCTCATCAATGAGGTCTATCGCGCCTACCAAAAAGAACTGAAGCAGCTCAACGCGGTCGACTTCGACGACCTCCTCATCCTCGCGGTGAAGGGACTGGAGGAAAACCCAGACATTCGCCGCGAGTGGCAGCGTCGTTTCCGTTTCATCATGGTCGATGAGTTTCAGGATACGAACCACCTCCAGATGAATCTGATGCGGCTGCTCGTGAGCGATGAGCAGAACATTTGTGTCGTCGGCGACGACGATCAGAGCATCTACGGGTGGCGGGGTGCTGAGATCTCGAACATTCTCGACTTCGAACGATTTTTCAAAGACCCCACCGTGATCAAGCTGGAGGAAAACTACCGCTCGACGAATCGCATCCTCCGACTCGCCAACAGCCTCATCCGTCACAACATCGACCGACGCGAGAAGACGCTCTGGAGCAATCTGGGCGAAGGGGAAAAAACCCGTATCGTCTCCATGCCCGATGCTGAGACCGAGGCGGACTGGATTGTGAGCGAGATCATCGAGGCCAACCGCATCGACCGCCGTCGCTACGACGATGTCGCGATCCTTTTCCGCATGAACACGCAGTCGCGGCTGATGGAGGAGAAGCTCCGCGAAAAGGACATCCCCTACAAGCTCATCGGCGGACAGTCGTTCTACGAGCGGCGCGAGGTCAAAGACATACTCGCCTACCTGAACCTGTTCATGAATCACGACGACGATGTCAGCCTGCTGCGCGTCATCGCGACTCCGCCACGGGGCATCGGACAGGGCACCATCGGGCTCGCGACGCAGTTCAGCATCGACCACCGCATGAGCGTTTTCGATGCGCTCAACGACATGGAGTTTCTCGCGACGCTGACGGCACGGGCGCAGAAGGCCATCGAATCGTTCACCGCGTTCATCATTCGCTACAGCGACGTCGCCCACACCGATTCCGCGAACTACGCCGCAATGACCGAGGAGCTGATCAAAGAAATCGACTACCCCGAATTTCTTAAGAAAAACTGCAAATCGCCCGAGGAAGTCGACTCACGTCGGCGCAACGTCTCGGAGCTGCTTGAGGGCATGCACAGCCACGTCGCCAAATCAAAAAACGGCCTCCGCCGCTTCCTCGACAGCGTCGCCCTGATGCAGGAAAAGGAGAAAGACAAGGATGACAGCGGCGACGGAGTCTCCCTCATCACGATGCACGCCGCGAAAGGTCTCGAGTTCCCCCTCTGTTTCATCATCGGAGTCGAGGAAGGTGTCCTGCCCCACTCGCGATCTGTCGACGAGGGCAACCGGAACGAAGAGCGCCGACTTCTCTACGTGGGGATCACGCGGGCGAAGGAGGAGCTGACCATCACCTGGTGCCACAGTCGGCGTCGCTACGGCGATAATCTCCCCTGTCAGCCGAGTTCCTTTTTTAAAGAACT
>JBCCBR010000570.1:0-2534 GCA_039033935.1 Verrucomicrobiota bacterium | reverse complement strand
TCGGCCCGACTCTACGCCAGCGGCTGCTTCTTGAAGAGTTTTAGGATTTGGCGTTAGGCGCGGTCGGCTCTCCGACTCTTCCTCTCCAGGAGGATTCTGAAGACTCGGGAACTGATTGGCCGGATTCTGAAGTTCCGGCGTCGTTTGACCCGAGAGATGAGGATGTCCCGGCGGCGGAGGAGGATTTCTAGACGCACTCGCCGAGTGTTGTTGATGAAGATTTTGGTTGCTTCGCATCGTAACAGGCATAGTGAACGGAACTCTACAGCAAAGAACGTGAAATGCATCCGAAAGAACTCGTGGGAGATGATATTCTCGTGCTCGCGTGCCTGCAGGTAGTAGGTTGAAGGCAAGCTCGGGGAGCTCTTGAGTGAAGGTGGCGTAAACCCGCTGGTCCGGGTAGCTCTCGAGACTGCGGTAGGTGTAGGTGGCGTCTCCATCGCTCGCGAGATAGGGATCTATGACGTTCTCCCAAATCACAATTCCCTCTACCTTGGCTCCGGTGAGGGGTTCGCGGGTCAGGTTCTGGACTTCGAGATTGTAGGAGGTCTGGGTGGTATCGAAGGTGTAAGAGCCGTAGGGGAGCTTGCTGTCATCACCCGTGACTCGGGCAGCTTTGACTTCGAGTCGGTATTCGACGGCGTCTTTCTGGCTTTCAAGCCAGCTCCTTAAATAGTCCTGATCGTCGAGACTGAGGGTGAGGATAGGAAAAGTGAATTGCTGGCCGTCATTACGACGAATCGTCACATTGATCTTATCTGCCGAAATCGAAATCACTTCGGCCACGATCTGTTGACCGTTCTTCGAAGTGAATGTGTGCAATGCGTCGTCTTGAGCAGGGGAAGTCGTGGCGGCGATGACAATCGAAGCGACTGCACACAGAGAGCCGATAGCCCGACGAAAGCTGAGCGGAGAAGACATTTCAGGGACAGGGATTGGGGAACCGGTGATGGACCCGATCGATCGCCCGTCTCACTTCGCCAGGCAGATCGATATCGATGCTGGTGATGTTACTTTTCAGTTGCTCCATCGTGGTCGCTCCGATCAGGTTGCTGCCAAGATGGGGGCGGGCATTGATCCAGGCAAGGCACATCTGCGCGAGATCGAGCCCGGCTTCCTCAGCGATCGCAGCATAGGCCTCGATCGCTTCATCGGCGTTGGGCCCGTTGTATCTCGCGAATCTCTCCCAGATCGCAAGACGCGAGCCCTCTGGCATCGCACCGCCTCGATATTTCCCGGAAAGGCGCCCGAAGGCGAGGGGAGAGTAGGCGAGCAGACGGACCCCTTCTTCGTGGCAAACCTCGGAAAGCCCCGAGTCAAACGTCCGATTGAGCAGATTGTAGGAATTCTGAATCGTGACAACTCGGGCAAGCGCCTTGTTCCGCGCTGCTTCGAGGAATTTCATCGTGCCCCACGGTGTTTCGTTGGAGAGGCCGACGTAGCGAACCTTTCCAGCGGCGACAAAATCGCTCAGCACCTCAAGGGTTTCCTCGATCGGAATCGAGTCGGGGTTTTTGGGAGGCGAGTAATCACGGGTCCCGAAAAGTGGAACGGGCCGGTCAGGCCAGTGAAGCTGGTAAAGATCGATCCGATCGGTTTGCAAGCGCTGCAGGCTGTCCTCGAGGGCGAGTGTCATCTGCTCGCGATTGTGGCGAGCTCTCCCCTCGCGAATGTGGGTGATGTGGGAGCCGGGGCCGACTACTTTGGTTGCGAGGGTCACCTCGTCACGCTTGCCTTGTTTGGCAAACCAAGTCCCGATGATTCGCTCGGTCTCGTGGACCGTTTCAGGTCGAGGCGGCACCGGATACATTTCAGCAGTGTCAAAAAAGTTAACCCCGTGCGTGAGCGAGAAATCCATCTGCTCATGCCCTTCGGCCTCGGTATTTTGTTCACCCCAAGTCATGGTGCCAAGACCGATCACGCTGAGGTTCAGGTCGGAGTGGGGGATCTGGTTGTATTTCATGGGATGCGGTTTTCTCGATCGCTTGGTCCGATCGCCACGACCGGAAGACACTTCCGCGAAGCGGTCACAAAAGCTCCGTGAATACGCTTGGATCGGGCGGCAAGCGCCAGTCGAAGCAGGTTTTTGTCGAACCGCAGAGCGGAATTCAAACGACCGTGTTGATCAGCAACGACCCAATCTGCTCAGTTTCTGCGGATTGGCGAAGCATTGAGCTTGTCACCCGCCTTTGATGATCAAAAGATTCTGGTCTCCACGCCCCTTTTCCTGGGCCCAGACTCGGTGGACGTGTTCGTAGATCGTGCTAATACTCGCTTTCTGCTTCATTCGAAATTCCGTTGTTTTAGCGTGGGTCGTATCAGGGTAATGTTTGGTCACGAGGACTTCGAAGTCGCCGGTTCCCGCTTTTTGAGATACCCCATTCGCCAGTTCGCGGAGCCGATCCACCGTTGCGCTTCCCGATGTGATGGAAGATCCCTCGGTGACTGGTTCGACGAAATAAAACCGCGCCGTGATGCTCCCACGCGTGTCGACGGTGCACTCGTAGACTCGGGCAAGCCCATCGATGACATAC
>JBCCBR010000569.1:0-2536 GCA_039033935.1 Verrucomicrobiota bacterium | reverse complement strand
GCCGGCGTTACTCCCGATCTCGACGCCTACCAGGCGGGCCGCGACGAAGGCCTGCAGACATTCTGCCGGCCCTCCGGTTTGCCAGAGAGGCTTTCTGAGCCCAGTTATCTGGGTCGGATGGAGCTAGCTCGAGTGCTTTTTCAATCGTGGTCTCAGCTTCATGAAAGCGCGACTGTTCGCAGAGAATCCGGCTGAGCGTGAGATGAGCCCAGTCGGATTCCGGGTCGAGTCGGATCGACTCGCGGACTGCTTCTTCGGCCGGATGGAGATGGCCCTGAGCGAGACGCGCGTTTGCCATCAGGTAAAATAACAAGGGATCTTCAGCGTCCTTGCCAATGCATTCACCAATCAGCACTTCGGCCTCCTCGAATCTTCCCTGATCAAGTAGCAGTTGGATTTTGAATGATTGATCCGGCATCGGCAGTCGAGCGATAAACGCTCTTCACGATGCGTTTTTCGAACAACTTCGTCGAGACTGTATCACCGCAAATACAGAATCAGATGAACCGGGAACCCACCACTACTGGGTGGCAATTTTTACTCTCGAACGATGGATAGTCCGAGTGGCATTCTTTTCGGCTCTCTGTTTTCACACACAACGCATCAGCTGGAGCGAGAAGCCCCGACCTGAATGAGACACGTGAATGTGAACCCCACGCTTGGGAGAGGATGGAGACAAGGTGATGCCCTTGCCCCGATCGGCTCACGCGTGCATCAGCCACCAGCCGATAGCCGATGCCAGCGAGCAGAGGAGGAGAAACTTAACCCCGGCTCGATCGCGTTGAGCGAGGCGTCGACGCTTCTCGGTGACGCTGACTTCGGTCCGATTGATCCGCGTTGGCTCAGGAGGCGGGAGGATGTTTTCTCGCCGCATCCTGATTTGAGTGCGGTTTTTTTCCTGCTTCTTGACAAGAAATGACTCGAGGGCACCAATCTGCGCATGAAGGCGGTGCTGAATGTTCTCGGAACAATCGACGGAGGACTGAAAACAGTCTAACCCCGAGTCGAGAGACTTAGAATTTTCCCTACGGCGAGGAAAGAGGCTGCGCCTCCGCCTCCGATTGACAGGCTTTCGAGCAAAGATGGCCATAGGAAGGTATAAAAGTTTAAAAAGAAAATCTGTCGGCTCCGAAGTCTCTTTTCCAACTCATGTAGAGACTCATTGCAAAGCTCAATGACCAGCAGATCGCTGATAATTGACATGGCAAGTGGCTCAGCTCATCAGGAAGAACAGGATCGCGACTGTTCCAAAGATGACCAGGGGAAGCGAAAAGGCGAGACCGCTGCGCAGCCAATAGAAGAAGGAGCCGTCAGTGGGCGGCGTCGCGAGCGCGGGGCGGGGCAGTTTGCCAAGCAGCCCGCCGGATCGTGCGCCGGAACGCTTTTTAAGACCGCCCACGATCGGGCGAATGCTGTCGAGCTCGTCCTCAGCAGCTTCGACGTAAGAGAGAGCGCGGGCCAGCTCGGCCTTGCGATCGGCCCTGGTCCACGATTCGGGACGGAGAGAACTGATGTGATTGAGATGAGACTCAAGCTTTTCATGAGCAGCGGCGCAGTCTTCTGCTACGCGCTGAGCCTCGGTTGCCTCTCGATCGAGCACCTGGAGTAGGCTGGTGAGTTCCTCGGTGACGTCGGCTCTTCCTTCTTTGAAATCGTTTTCTTTCTGAGTCAGCTCTTCGAGCTCAGCCGCCTGCTTTCGAATCTGCTCTTCCTGCTCGCGCAGTTTTTTGAGCTGGTCCTGAGCACGCTGGTATTCGTCGTCGAGATCCTCAGTGTAGGGAGTGACAGATTCGAAGTGATTGGGATCAAATTGGATCTCTAGGTCACTCCCACCATCTTCGTCAAAAAACATGGGCTGGATCTCTGCGATAGCTGACATTTTTGCAAAAACTATTAGTTTACATAGATTAATATTATAGGTCAGCTAGAATTTCCAGTCTTTTTAACACTTTTTTTGCAAAAAGTAGCGGCAAAGTCGTCGTGATGAGAGTGAGAGCGGCGGCTGCGCCCATCCCAGTGCGGCCGCGCTGGCCCTCAAGCCAGAATGGATCGACTTGGTTGGTGGCGAAAACGTCCCACCGCGCATAGACCAGGGCCATGATCAGTCCTCCGATAAAGGCGAAGCTCGCAACCAGGCAGAGCGTCCCGCCAAAACCGCTCACCATCTTTGCTGTGTTTGATTCCTCCAAATTCGGGAAAATGACGCCAAGACCGACCGCAAGGGCGTTGAGGCCGGTGGCCAGAGCGATCACAGCGACTGCGAAAAAGGCAATTTCCGACCAGGGAAGTTGCAGACTGATCCCGCTGATCAGCAAAATCGCGGTAACGAGGAGGCTGCAGGCGACGGCCCCGGAAGCAAACTTTTGGTAGATGATCCGGGGCAAGGGGAGTGGAGACATCGCGAGGATCCAGAGCCGGCGACCCTCCAGGCTGAACTGAGGGAAGACAAAGCGAGTCGTCAGGGTCGAGAGAGCCAGCCCGCAAACCGCGAGATTCAAGAAAGCCACCAGAAAAAGGTCCCTGCCTTCGCCAAGGT
>JBCCBR010000568.1:0-2539 GCA_039033935.1 Verrucomicrobiota bacterium | reverse complement strand
CATGGTCACCGGCGAACCAAGTCCCCCAGCTCCGATGCAGAGAACGCGAGCAGCCTTGAGCGCCCTCTGCCCCTCGATGCCGACGTCGGGAATCGTCAGGTGTCTCGCGTACCGCTGGACCTCGGCAGGCGAAAGCTCGACTTCGTCGAGCCGTTCACGAGAGATAAGGGGGTGCATAAAAAAATAGACGGATTGATCCGAGGGGTGCGCTCTACCCGATGATGGAGTCCGAGTCCCCGGCTGCCGGGCGCGACTCGCTCAACCCAATCCTCCTCAAACCCACACTGTTTAAAATAATCATGAAACGAACCCCATTTTTACTCAGGCTCGCTCCCATTGCAATGATCGCCGTGATCAGCATTGGCAGCAGCGACTTTGCGAAAGCGGATGACCTCAAATTTTCCGACCTGAAAAAAGATCTCACCATCGAAAAAACCCCTGTCGATGCGGCCTCGCTCAGCTTTGCTCCAGCGCTGGACAAAGTGATGCCGGCGGTCGTCACGATCTCTTCTTCGAAGTCCGTCGAAGCAGCCGCTAATCCCGGCATGCAGCAACAGCAGGAGCTGTTTCGTCGCATGTTTCCCGACATGCCGCGGGAGTTTTTCGACCGACACGGCGGGAATGGCGGGCCCGAGCGACGACAGCAGGGACTCGGGTCAGGCGTCATCATCACGGCCGATGGTTACATCCTTACAAACAACCATGTGGTCGCCGGTGCCGACGAAATCAAAGTGAAGCTATCGGATAGCAAGCTCGAATACACCGCCAAGCTCATTGGTGCCGATCCGAAAACCGATGTCGCAATCATCAAGATCGATGCAGACGACCTTGCCACGATCACCATCGGCGACAGCTCGAAGGTTCGTATCGGCGATGTCGCTCTTGCGGTTGGCAACCCAAATGGATTGGAGCAGACCGCTACCCTCGGGATCATTAGCGCAGTGGGGCGAAATGACATCGGCGTCACCAACGGTGGCTTTGAGAATTTCATCCAGACCGACGCGGCGATCAACCGGGGAAACTCGGGCGGAGCACTGGTTGATGCTGAGGGCCGACTCATCGGCATCAACACCGCGATTCAATCAAACTTCGGCGGTGGTAGCATCGGCATCGGCTTCGCGATTCCGTCGAACATGGCCCTGAACATTGTGCAGCGCCTCGTCGATGGCGGCGGCGTCGTCCCGCGCGGCTTTCTCGGCGTCTATCTTAAGGAGCTCGACACCAAGTTTGCCAAAGCGCTTGGTCGTGAAGATGTCGATGGCGTCATCGTTACTGAGGTGGGCGCAGAGACCCCGGCCTCAGATGCTGGGATGAAGTCTGGAGATCTTATCGTTGGTTATAACGGTGCCGATGTCGATGATGTTCAGAAACTCCGACTCGACATCAGTAACACCGCACCTGGCACCAAAGTGACTTTCGACGTCGTCCGCAATGGGAAGGATCGCACCCTCGACGTCGTCCTTGGTGATCTCGAAACCGGAGTGGGAGCACTCGCCTCCAACACTCGGGGAGTGAGACCACCGGCTCAGGATCAGTTCATCGAAGGCGTCAGGGTGAAAGACATCGATGACGAGTCGCGAAAGGCGCTCCAGTTGGATGATGCCGTCACCGGTGTGCTCGTCGAAAGTGTCAAAGACAATTCGCCCGCAGCCGAGGCAGGACTTCGCCCCGGCACCATCATCACCCAAGTCGACCAGACCGATGTCACCTCTGTCGAGGAAGCTACCAGCCTTATTGAGCAATTCGAGGGCGACGTCCTCCTCCTCCAAATCTACGTTTCCGGTCGCCGCGACATCCTCGCCGTGCCTCTGGCTGAGTAGGCGAGTTGGAGCGTCTTCTAACCTAGCGACCGAAGCTCCGATATACCTGAAGGGCTGGTTTCTACTTTTGAAAGTGGAAATCCGCTCCGACGGGTTTTACGGTTCCATCTCATACTGATTGAGCCGCTGGCGCAGCACTTGGATTATTGCCAAAGCTCGAACTCCGATATAAATTACTGCCTGATGAGTATCACCGTTGAACTTCCTCAGAGCGAATTGGCCGAAATACGAGAGCGCACGAATCTCAGTAGTGATGAAGATGCTCTGATTCTCGCAGCACGAGAATTTCTTCGACTCCAGCGACTTCAGGAACTAAAGCTCGCTTCAGGTAATGTTGAATACTCCGACCATTCCGATCTAGTGAGAGGCTAGAGGCTACCACGGTAGGCAGAGAGTATGACCAGTAGAAGAGACTGGGTGATCATCGATACGTGCATCTGGGCGACTTTCTTCAGTCGCTCTTCATCGCAAGAGAAAATCAACGTAGACTTCCTCATCGACACTGACAGAGTTGCGCTGATTGGCCCAATACTGACCGAGGTTCTCCGTGGTTTCCGGCGTGATGAAGAGGCAAGTTGGACAGCCTCTCGCCTGCGGGCAGCACACTGGCTAGAAACCGATTGGGAGGATTGGGAAGAGGCAGCTCGGTTGGGACGCAAAGCTGCTTCAGAAGGGCACTCAGTTCCTGTAGCCGATCTTGTTGTCGCTGCGACCGCCAT
>JBCCBR010000567.1:0-2540 GCA_039033935.1 Verrucomicrobiota bacterium | reverse complement strand
ACGATGCGCTCGCCTCGGCGAACAATCTCGCTAAAGCGCTCCGGCCTCACCTGCGCCAGCTGAGGAAACTCGAGACCGATCAGCTGCTGGAAGATCGAGACCAGAAAGATCGCAAATACGGAGAGTTCAAAGAGCGCGGAAAACGCTAAACTTCCGACGGAGGGGTCGATCGCCTGGCTGGTGACGTATCACTCCTGATTGCTTTGATTATCTGAAATTTTAGGGCACTTTTTGAAATGAATTCAATGTCGATGGGTTTTGTGTTCGTCTGCGGGGTCAGTTGGCTGCTCTGCGAAGCCTGCAACTTCGCTGGGCAAGGCAACTGGTGGCCGTTTTGGGCTTACATCGCCTATTTCACGCTGCTGTTTTCGATCATGGGGTGCATTCCGCTCTCTGACACTGCGATCAACCTTTGGGGCGCGATTTTCTCTGTCGGAATGGGAGCGGCACTCGCCGTTTGCGCCATACACACTGCTCAAGTAAGCGTCAGCGATGGGCTTTGGCGAATTCTCAACCCGGGCGTGTCGCTGCGTTTAATTGGGGCCGCAGTGCTCGTGATGATGGGGATACTGGGCTTCTCGATCAATTATCAGCAGTCGAAAGCCGAAGCCCACTGATTGAAGGCGAGCACCGGTAGATCATTGAATCAGTCTTTTGCCCCGACAGTACGGTGAGTGGGGCTGGATCTCGAGACTGGTTGCAGTCGGAGATTTTGTTGGAGGGTGCCAGAGCCGTCGAGGGAGCACTTGATTGTGACTGGATTCGCATCCGCAGCATTCACGTTGAAAAGGGGCGCCACAGCGACCTCATCGCCCGCTGCCGAGCTCAGGGTCTCGGTGTCGAAGTCAAAGATCGGTCGAAGCTCGAGGAGATCACTGGATACCCATTTCATCGGGGAATCGTCGCTCGGGCTGATCGCCCGGCCTCTCTATCGATTGCCAGTCTTCTGACTGGTTCTTTTCGCCGACTCGTCGTGTTGGAAGGAATCACCGATCCGGGAAACATTGGTACGTTGATTCGGAATTCAGCCGCTTTTGGATTCGACGCGGTGCTCGTTTCTCGGAACCATGGAGGTGATCCCTGGGCTCCCAAGAGCATTCGCGCATCAGCCACCGCCATCTTCCGGATTCCAGTCCTGGAGGTGGAGGACCTTGCTGCGGCTCTCGATCAACTGCGAGAGAGTCGGTGGATCACCTTCGCGACCTCGTTGCGGCGAGGAGCCTCCCGGCTTGACGAGATTGCAGTGGCCGAGTGCTCGGTCGTGATGTTTGGCACTGAGGAATCAGGTTTGAGCGATCGGCTGGAGCGTCGCTCCGACGAGCGTATCCGCATACCGATGTCCTCCGAGATCGAGTCAATCAACGTCGCTTCAGCGGCTGCGATCGTGCTGCATCGGTTTGCGGAAGAGGCCGATTTCGGCTCGGACGGACTCTGAACCGTGGAGGATATCAGTGGGGTTCAATCCAGCTCTTCTTGGCGAGAATCCAGCGGAGCCAGCCGAGGAGTAAAGCGCCTCCTCCGAAAGGAGTGATCGCTCCGAGCCAGGGGGTGTCGGTCAAAACCAAGAGGTAGAGGCTTCCACTGAAAAGAATGATACCGACCAGAAAAAAGAGGTAGCCGACTGGTTTTTCGAAGCGCCCCACCACAAAGAGGGCCAGGGCATGGATCAGTTGGTAGAGGCAGGCCGTTTTCCAGACTTCCATCCGTTCAGCACTGATTTTGTCTTCCAGCCCATGAGCTCCAAAAGCTCCCAGGGTAACCGCGAGGAAGAGGAGTAACGCGGCGAGTCGAACCCGACCGATTCGAGAGTTCCAGAATTTCATTTCAAGTCAGAGCATTTTCGTCGGCCCATTTGTATGGCTCCGGAGCGGCCGAATCCAAGGAAATTTCAGCTGAGATCTTATCAATCAATGTAGAGTCCCATTCCAGACCATTTCCAATAAGGTAGGGAACTGCGTCCTTGCAGGTCCACGTGGTCGACCGATGGCGGTCAACCCTACCGTTTCCCAACAAGGATCGACAATCCGCGTCTTTGCAGGTCCGGTGGGGTAGGCCCGTTTAAGGGCGAACCGGCAGCGGGGAAGCGAATACTTCGGGCTCGACCGGCGTTCCCTGAGTGCTGACGATTGTCTGCGCGCCATCCTGATGAAGCTCGAGAAGATTGGAAAGCGGATCAAAGCAGATCCGTTGGGCATAGAATTCTTCTCCGTCATCCCCGAAGTCATAAGTTGCGTCTTCCGCTCGGAAAGTGGGGGTCTCTAGGCTGGCGGCATCGACGGACGCCAGCAATTCGACTCGGTCTGCGACCAAGCGAAAGTCTGCGTGAACGAGGACGTATCTGGGACACGAAGACGGGGGATCCGATAGCGTTTCTAGAGCTTGACGCCGAACCAAGCGATATCATCGTCAGCCCGGATGGCACACTATTCGCAATGCGCGATCATTACGGCACATCGGCGGTATGGACACTGCCGGGTGCCGTCCCCCATGCACGGTTTGAGATGCGGCTGAGCGACAACGACCTGACCGATGCACCCATT
>JBCCBR010000566.1:0-2543 GCA_039033935.1 Verrucomicrobiota bacterium | reverse complement strand
GTTAGTCGAGCAAATTGAATCCACGAGCAGTGGCCGGCACTTTTTCAATCAGACGCGAATTTGAGAGTGGCCAGAACATAGCGAGGCCCTTTCCATGATTGTAAAAGGTATCGAGTAAGAGGTGGCTGAGGCCAGCAATGGCTCCGGCGATGATGATGCGGGGTTCACCACAGATCTTTCGCAGCTTGGGATAAGTGAAACAAATGACAGCAACAAAGATCAGAATCGGGGAAACAACAAAGAGGCTATGGCTGACGTGATAGCGATCATGGCCCCAACCGGGAATCGGGAAATCCGGAAGATTCGCAAGCAAGACGAACGCTCCCACTGTCGCCGCAAGGCGTTGGCGCGTGGCTCCCGAAGGAAGCACCGCGAGGGCTATAGCAGCCCCAGTGAGAGAATGTCCGACAGGTGTCATGTGGTTGCGCCGTTGGAACCAAAGCACAGATCGACGACCGGCTCCAGATCAGCGTGCCGCTTGGATGAGCCCCGACCGATCGTTGATAACCGTGTGGATCACTTCGAAAAGTCAAAATGACTCCCATCGAAACCGACCCGAATGGTGTCCCCTTCGAGGAACCTCCCATCGAGCAGCTGGAGACTCAGTGGATCGAGTAGTCGCCGTTGAATAACCCGCTTGAGAGGGCGGGCACCGTAAGCTGGGTCGTAGCCCTCGGTTGCGAGCTGGGCGAGAGCCTCGTCCGATAGCGCGAGCTCAAGTTTCTGGTCGGCGAGACGCTTTTTGAGTCGCTCGAGCTGGATCGCGACAATCGCAGTGAGGTCGCTTTCGCTGAGTCGATCAAAGATAATGGTCTCATCAATCCGATTGAGAAACTCGGGACGGAAATGACCTTTGAGGGCCTCCGTCACCAGCGCTTCGCGCTGCTCTGGGTTACTCTCGGCGAGGATGTATTCGCTCCCGATGTTGCTCGTCATGATAATGACGGTGTTTTTAAAATCAACGGTGCGCCCCTGACCATTGGTGATGCGCCCATCGTCGAGGACTTGCAGCAACACATTAAAGACATCGGGGTGAGCTTTTTCGATCTCGTCAAAGAGAACGACACTGTAGGGCTTCCGCCGAACGGTTTCTGATAGCTGGCCACCCTCCTCATAGCCGACGTAGCCGGGAGGGGCTCCGATGAGGCGGGCGACGGCGTGCTTCTCCATATATTCGCTCATGTCGATGCGGACCATGGCCTGATCGTCGTCGAATAGAAACTCGGCTAGAGAGCGAGAGAGTTCGGTCTTTCCCACGCCGGTGGGTCCGAGAAAGAGGAACGAGCCGATCGGTCGATTTTCGTCCTGCAGTCCGGCGCGAGCTCGTCGCACCGCATTAGAGACGGCGGTCACGGCGTTTCTTTGTCCGATAACGCGTTCGCCGAGTCGCTCCTCCATTTTGACAAGTTTGCTGCGCTCTCCTTCCTGGAGCCGGGAGACCGGGATATGAGTCCAGGTGCTGACCACTTGAGCGATGTCTTCCTCGCTGACCTCTTCCTTGAGAATGCGCTTGCCGGTTTGGCGTTCACCGAGAGTTTCTTTCTTCGCTTCGAGCTCAGCTTCTTTGCCAGGGAGCAGCCCATACTGGATCTCACTGGCGCGGCCGAGATCTCCGAGACGCTGGGCCTGCTCCAGCTGGGTGCGAAGCTTTTCGATCTCCTCCTGGAGTTGAGTCGCTTCGTCGATGACCGACTTTTCGCTCATCCACTGGGCGCGGAGAGCGTCTGATTGTTCGCGGAGGTCGGCGATCTCGCGCTCCACCTTTTCAAGCCGTTCCGCGCTGGCAGGATCGGATTCCTTCGAGAGGGCTTGGCGCTCCATCTCGAGCTGCATCGCCTGGCGATCGAGTTGATCGATCTCAGTCGGGAGACTGTCGAGTTCAATTTTCAGTCGCGAAGCCGCTTCGTCGACAAGGTCGACTGCTTTATCGGGCAAAAATCGATCGGAAATGTAGCGATCGCTCAAGGTAGCAGCGGCGACGATAGCTGAGTCGGTGATGCGGACCCCGTGATGCACTTCGTAGCGCTCCTTGATGCCGCGAAGAATCGCGATCGTATCCTCGACACTCGGTTCGTCAACCGAGACCGGCTGAAAGCGGCGCTCCAGCGCAGCGTCCTTTTCGATGTATTTCCGATACTCGTCGAGAGTGGTTGCGCCGATGGTGTGAAGTTCGCCTCGGGCTAGCTGCGGCTTGAGCAAGTTGGAAGCGTCGACCGCTCCCTCACTGGCTCCGGCACCGACGATGGTGTGGAGCTCGTCGATGAAGAGAATGATCTGCCCTTCGCTTGAAGAAACCTCTTTCAGAAATGCTTTGAGTCGATCTTCAAATTCGCCACGATACTTGGCCCCGGCGATCATTGCCCCGAGGTCCATCGAAATAAGACGTTTGTCCTTTAGCGAATCGGGAACATCACCAGCGACGATGCGTCGGGCGAGTCCTTCAGCAATAGCGGTTTTCCCGACGCCGGGCTCGCCGATGAGGACGGGATTGTTTTTGGTGCGTCGCGACAGGATCTGCATGACCCGGCGGATCTCGTCGTCCC
>JBCCBR010000565.1:0-2553 GCA_039033935.1 Verrucomicrobiota bacterium | reverse complement strand
GCTGGGCGCGATCATCTTTGGCCTGTTCGCGGCGATGCTTTTCCCGGCGGTGTCGCTATTCGCTCAGTCGGCAGGAAATCTGCAAGAGCGATTCGAGCGCTACGACAAGAACGAGGATGGTAAACTCTCCGCGGAGGAACTCCCCGCGACGAAGCTTTTCGAGCGTCTCGATGCCAACCAGGACGGAGTTATCTCTCTCGAGGAATCCAAAGCGCTCGGCGGTGGCCGTCCGAGTGGTGAAGATGGACCGGTGATGCCTTCAACCTCTGCCGAGAGTGAGGTCTCCGGTGATTTCGAGCCTCGTGAGCATGGCGCGGAAGCTACTAACGCTGGATTGGATCCTGCGATTCTCAGCCGTTTGGATATCGCTATGGAGAAGGCGGTGGCGGAGAAGGAAGTTTCGGGTGTCGTTGGCCTCATCAATCGCCACAGAAATCGCGGGTATTTCGAGGCGTTTGGCTGGCAGGAGATCGAGACGGGGAAGGTGATGGTTGACGACGCGATTTTCCGTCTTCAAAGCATGAGCAAGCCAGTGGTGACAGTCGCAGCGCTGGCACTCTTTGACGCGGGAAAATTCGATCTCGACGAACCGATTTCGAAACATCTCCCCGAGTGGAAAGATCCCAAGGTGCTCGAGGAAGGCGAATTGGTGCCGTCACGCACGGAAATCACCCCGCGCATGTTGATGAGTCACAGCAGCGGTCTCTACTACGGTTCGCTCCCAGGCTATCCGGTCCCGAGAACTCGACCCGAGAATCTCGAAGCGCATTCGAAGGCGCTGGCGGCTCGACCTCTGAAGTTTCATCCCGGTGAAGGGAACAGCTACGGGACGAGCATCGATGTGCTCGGGCGATACTGCGAGGCGGTCGCGGGGAGGTCGCTCGACGGGATTGTCGGCGAGCTCATCCTCGAACCACTCGGGATGACGGACACCGATTTCTGGGTCGTACCCGAAAAGGCCGATCGCATTGCCCAAGTCTACCTGCAGCCCGAACCCGGCACGCTGGAGAAGGGACGCGATGCTTCGCTTCTCACCAGCAAGTCGACTCTCTTTCTTGGGGGGCAGGGTCTCTGCAGTACCCCGGAAGACTACGAACGTTTTTGTCTGATGCTTTTGAACGGCGGGGAACTGGATGGCGTTCGTGTGCTGAAGAGAGAGACCGTCGATCAAATGTTTGAGAATCAGCTTGAGGAGATCGGGCAGCGCTATGGTTTGGGAGCAGCGGTAGACGGAGAAGGCGGTTACGCCTGGGGCGGAGCGAACGGGACGCAGTTCTGGATCGACCGGACGAATGATCTCGTTGGCATCTTCATGGTGCAAACGCAGCGCTACCGTGCTCCGACTTTCAACACGTTTCGGGATCTTGTGACGCGATCTCTTTCAGAAGCTCCGGCAAGCGCTTCGGCGGAACCTTCGGTAGGCCATGAAATCGAAGTCGGTGCCGCAGTCGATCAAGACATCGCTTGGAAGCGCTCGATCCAGCTGCCTGCCAGTCACGCACAGCGTGCCGATGGAAATCTCGCCGAGCGCTTCGAACAACTCGACATGAACAAAGATGGCAAGGTCGATGCTTCGGAGCTTCCACGGCCGGAGATGCTTGAACGCATGGACCGGGACGGTGATGGATTCATCACAAAAAAGGATCTCCGTCTCGATAAGAAACAGCCTGAGGATGATACCCTGACACCACCCGAATCACCAGAGCACACGGCGATCCTCGATCAGGTGTATCGCGAGATCGAAAGCGTCGATCCGAAGTTATTGAGTCTCGATCTTTACATACCGAAGGAGGTAGGAGAGAAGCGACCAGTCATGATCATGATTCACGGGGGTGGATGGCGCGGCGGCGACAAGGCCAGCCCTGGTATCGTTGGAGCAAAGCGTGATCATTTTGTGGGAGCGGGCTACATCTATGTCAGTATCAACTATCGTCTCTCGCCTCATGAACCGGGAGAAGATGGCGTGTCACATCCGGACCATGTCGAGGATTGCGCGAAGGCGATCGCCTGGATTCATGACCACGTTGCAGAGCACGGAGGGGATCCCGACAACATGCACCTCATGGGGCATTCCGCTGGCGGGCACCTTGCCGGGCTGGTGGTCACAAATGAACGCTTCCTGCAAGCCGAAGGGAAAGATCTCTCCATCATTAAAACCAACGCGATGCTCGACCCTGCTGCTGTCGATGTGCCGGGCTACATCGAGCACAATAATGGACGCGCCATGAGCCTGTCCTATTTTCATGTCTTCGGCGAAGATGAGTCGACCCTGACTGATGTTTCACCGTTTGATCATGTTGGCCCTGACAAAGCCATACCACCTACGATCCTCTTCTACGCTGGTGAGCGGATGAATCTGGATCTTTTCGGCCCCAAGTTCACCGAGGCGCTGTCTGAAGCCGGGGTCCCCTCGAAGTCTGTCGATATGGTATCGCTGGATCATGGGCAGATGAATTCCCACATCGGTATGGTAGGGGATCCGATGACGGAACTCATCATGAAGCTGCACGCGGGAGAGGACCCATTGTCATTTCCCGATAGGATCCCGCCGAG
>JBCCBR010000564.1:0-2556 GCA_039033935.1 Verrucomicrobiota bacterium | reverse complement strand
GGTTCGATTCCCACTACCCGCTCCACTTCTTCCATCAATCTCATGAAGCTCGCATTTTGTCTTTTGGCTCCGGTCTTGGTCTCGTTGTCAGTCCTTCACGCCTCGGAATCGGCGGTGGATTGTGAATCGGCGAATAACACGCTCGTTGCAGGTCTCATCGCGCAACCCAAGCAGGCGCCGATGCTCTTTCTGGATGCGCTGAGAACTAACCCCGGGTGCCGCCGGGACTTGCTCCGGCTCGGTATTCAGTTTGCCGATGAGGATCCCGATATGTTGAAAAAGCTACTCTTCATCGCCCGCCAGGAGTTTCCCGGAGAGCAGACCTCCTTTGCTGAGCTAGCCCTTACTGAAGCGCCGGAGAAATCGGATCTCATCCGAGAGGCTTTCTTTGCGAATCCAGAGCCAGCCCGGTCGGCCCGGAAGGCTCCTTCTGCGCCCGCTCTGGTGGAACTGCCGCCGGAAGCCAACGATCTCGACGATGGCATTCGCGAGGCGATTGCCCGCATGACGGCTAAAGTAGAAGGCAAGATGTGGCCCGAGCAGCATGTATCTGACGAGAAAATCACCTACCACAAACCGGATGATGTCCGTATCCCCCGCGAGTCGCGCGGTGCTGACGAGAGCAGTCTTGAGAACGGGGTACCGATTGATACGCACGATGAGCGACGCATCGCCCCCGGCAAAGTGGTGATCAATGATGCCTGGCGTCCGAACGACACGATCGAGTTGGACGAGACAAAATTCAGCTCCCGGACGGATACCCGGGTCGCCCTTGAGGCCAGAAAGCGAGAGATCGCGCCGGCTGGAGCGGTTGGATTTCCGATGCAGTATCCGATGCCGAAATCGAGCGTTTACTACATCCCGCCAGCGAAAGGAGACTTTCGGTCCACCATCGATTTGGATGATGCGAAGCGGCCACCGCTGATGATTAAGTCGCCATCGGCTCCGACGAATCCTGAGTGATTCGAACGCGATCTCTTCCCAGTAAGCTGCATCGGCCGCATCTTCGATGCGTTGGCCCGGCGATATGCGGACACCTGCGAAGGATCAACACGTTGGTTTTGGCGTTCCTAAAGCCTCGGCTGGTTGAACGGAGTGGTCGGCACTTTCCCGTTCGCCTTCTCCCGCAGGAGCGGCCGGAGTTTCTCCATGACAGCGTGATCTACCTCGCTCGGATTGATGGCTAGATTATCAAACTCCATCGGGTCGGCCCAATGGTCGTATAGCTCAACGCCCTCATCCCCTTCAGCCCATTCCGTGTAGCGCCAGCGATCCGTTCGGATGCTGGTCCCCATCACCGGAGTTTCGAGCCGATCATCAGCCGGACGCAGAATTTGGGTGATCGCGTAGCCATCCCACTCCGCATTCGGATTCTCGATCAAAGGTAGGAGGCTTTGTCCCTCGAGACCTATCGGAGTTTCGATTCCGGCAGCGGCGGTGAGCGTGGGGTAAATATCGACGAACTCAACAATAGCAGAGCAGGGGGTGCCGTTTCCGATCGCACCGGGCACTCGAAAGATCAGGGGGGATCTAGACGATTGCTCGAAGAGGGTGCGCTTCTGCCAGATCCCGTTGTGCTCGCCGAGGTGGTAGCCATGATCACTCCAGAAAACCACGATCGTATTTTCGGCGAGGCCCAGCTCGTCGATCGCTTCAAGAAGTCGTCCTACCTGAGCATCAATGAAGGAGACACAGGCATAGTAAGCCTGGAGCGCCTTCAGCAAGGTGGGCTCGTCGAGACCGTAGTTTGGTACCGGGCAGTTGTGAGCGAAAGCGGCGGTCGGAATGTCTTCGCGATCGTCACCCGGCGCGTAGGGAAGGCGCATTGCTTCGAGCGGGTACATCTCGAAGTACTTCTTCGGCGCGACGAATGGGGTGTGGGGCCGAAAAAATCCGACGCCGAGGAAAAAGGGTTCGCCCTTCTTCTCCTCCATGATCTTGATCGCTTCGGTGGTGATCATGCCATCGGTCTGCTCTTCGTCTGCGCCATCGGCGGCAAGCCAACTCAGGGCAGCGCTGATCTTGCGGTGTGGCTCCGCGTTAAAGATCAGATCTTCCTCATCTTTGTCCCGTCCCTTGGGATTCACGGTGCGTTGCCACGATGGTGGATCGTCGAAGCCGTCGGTGCCGATGCTGGCTGGAACGTTGTAGTGATAGATTTTTCCAACGCGGGCGGAAAAGTAGCCGGACTTCATGAACTGCTGGGAGACCGTCACTGCGTCCGGGACCTCCTCGCGAAAGTGCCGATCGAGATCGTAGACTTTGATCGTGTCTGGCCTGAGGCCCGTCATGACGCTGGCGCGGGTCGGATTGCAGAGCGGTAGCTGATAGTAGGCGCGGTCGAATCGTACGCCCGTCGCCGCGAGCCGATCGATGTGAGGGGTTTGGGCGATCGGATCACCATAGCAACCGAGCGACGAGGCTAGATCGTCGACGGAAATGAAGAGTACGTTAGGTTTCTCATTTGCTTGCAGAGCGCTGGCGAACATGGCCAACGCGATGAAAAGAGGCCGAACAGGGCCAGGTCGGAGGGTGAACGGGGTTGGATGCTTCATG
>JBCCBR010000563.1:0-2560 GCA_039033935.1 Verrucomicrobiota bacterium | reverse complement strand
GTGGTTCAGGGGGCAATGCATTGGCTGAATCGTCGAAAGTGAGGAGTTTGATTTGAATTGGCGCTGTCACGAGGGTGAAGACTTGTGTTATTAATGTGGTCGTGTCGGATCCCTACCAACTTTGGAAAAATCACCTCGCTGTCTCGCCAGGGGATTGGGGTGTGCGACTCAAGTTTGCTGAGGAGTTGCACCGCACTGGTCAGCCCGATGCGGCTGCGGCGACGATTCATGAGGGCGTCGGCCCGCTCCCCAGCGAGAGTGACCTGCGGCGGGCGCTCGGTCTCGTCGGCGGACAGGTCTCTCATCCTGCCTGGGAGGGAGTGCTCTCCGCGCATCTCCGCTCGAATCCGACGAGTTCCCTCGCTCATCGAGTGATGGCAGCGCGCCGTCTCGGGGAGCAATCTCACGGTGAAGCCTGGGTTCATTATCGGGAGGCAGTGCGACTGAATCCTGATCTGAGAGATGTGGGCTTCGAACAGAGCCTTGGCCCCGAAGCAGTGGCCCCCAAGATCCCTCCGTCAGGGCCTCAGCCAGTCGGACCGGAGCGATCTGTGCCGACACCGGTTGCCCCGGAGCGAGGGACGTCGCCCGAGCGACCAGCAGTTTCTCCCGTGGCGGCCGAAGCGAAATCGACACCGGCACCCGTGCCGGTCGCACCGGAGCCGGTCGCACCGGAATCAGTTGCAGCGGAGTCCTTCAATCCTGAGCCGTTCGCGTCGGAATTGGTTTCACCGGAGCCGGTCGCGCCAGAGCCATTCTCCCCCGAAGCGGTTGCCTCGGAGGCTCCGGAGTCACTCCCGAGCGAAACCGAAGTTGTAGAAGAAAAATTCGGTGAAGAGCCTGAAGATGAAAATTTTGAAGTCGACAAGTCAGAGGCGGAGCCTGCCGCCGTCGAATCCGAGACGCGGGGCGAAATGGCTTCAACGAGTGACGAGCTCGATCGCAAACATCGGGAGCCGGAACCAGCGCGTGATTCCGCCGAAGCCAAAATAGGCTCGGCCCCGGTAGGTTATGAGCGCGTCGGTCGCATGCTCTGCCAGACCAAGCGAGAATCCAAGCCGCTCGAGTTTTCCGCTGGGGAATCCACTTCGGCACCAGAAGTGAAGCTGGTGATCGACGAGGAAAAAGCCCTTTCTGAGTCTACCTCAGTTCTGCACCTATCGACTCTCCCTGGGGTCATCAGCGTGGCCGAGATCGAAGATGACAAGCGAGAACGTCTCTCTGCTCTCATTGCCGGAGTCGCGATCCACGTTCTCCTGATCGCGATCCTTGCAATCTGGTTTGTCGCAGAGTTGCCTCCTCCGCCTCCGCAGATCACAACTCGCGCTCCGGTGAAGCAGCAGGAGCGTCCGCCGAAACGGCCCAAGATCGATCCGGCCGAGGCAAGCGCTTCCTCGCTGAGCGGGACGCCGGCGCCTGTCGTGAGTGCGAATAATTTTTCGGCGATGGTGACCCCGACGTTGACTCTCTCTGACACACCTGCGCTGCTCGGAGTGGTGAATCCTCTCGGCTCAAGCCTCTCTCTGGGAGGAGCAGGAGGCTCGGTGAGCTTTTTTGGAAGTCAGTCTGACGCCCGCAAAGTGGTGTTCGTTGTCGATGTTTCGGCATCGATGCAAATGCGCGGGAAGGAAGGAAAAACGAGATTTTCTCTGATGAAAGAAGAGCTCAAGAGGTCCGTCGGCTCCCTCCCGCCAGGGATCAATTACCACGTCCTTTTTTTCTCGGGTCCAGCCTGGTTCGCGGGGACTGAATTGGATCGGGAGAACTGGAGTGATGGCGGAACCAATATCTGGCAATACAAAGACGGTCGTGACGATCAGCTCCCCACAGCGAGATTTCTCCGGGCAACTCCTCCGCAAATTCGAGCGACTCTCGAGGCGATCGAGGACGTCCCGATGGTCTACGGCACGGACTGGCGTTCGCCTCTGAAAATGGCAATCAAGATGAAGCCCGACCTGATTTATTTCATGACCGACGGCGCAGTAGACGGAGATGCCGGACCGAGACCGGTGGTCGAAGATGTGCTCGACTTTAATCGCCGCAACGCCGGCACCAGGATCAACTGCATCATCCTGATGGAACCGAAGGCGACGGACCTGATGGAGCAACTCGCTCGCGGGACTCGCGGAGAGTTGTCCCTTGTGCGTGAGGACGGGCGAGTGGTGCGCGGGGCCGGTGCGGTCAGCCGCGAAGTGAACTCACGATGAAACCGAGACCTGCGACCGGGCCGGGTCGATAAAGTGGCGCCAGCTCTCATGAGCGAGCTCCTGACGGCCGGTGGTGTAGCCGTGAAAGGGACGCCAGCGAGGCTTGCGCGGCTCCTGGATCGGAAACATGCGCGCCTCGGCCGGTAATTTGTTCGCCTTGCGGGTGTTGCAACGAACGCAGGAGCAGACCAGATTTTCCCAGGTTCCTTCGCCGCCTTTGTCTCGCGGAATGACGTGATCGATATTGAGATCACGAGCCGGGAACTCCTTCCCGCAATACTGGCAGACGTGCCGATCTCTCAGAAAGATATTCTGCCGGGTCAGCTTTATTTCCTGCTTCGGGAGTTTGTCGT